>JBDGQV010000008.1:0-2774 GCA_042218725.1 Halothece sp.
TTGGTTGATCAATACGAATCCTTTTTTTTAAGAAAGAGATTAATTTTGATTGATATAGCACTACGTTTTCAGGTTAGGACAGTTCCACCTCTCAAAACCAACTCGGAGCTTACCCTTATCCTTTACCCTTTGTCCTTTCCCCAGCGCGTAGCGCTATAACTTATGTCACCCCTCCCGATCAGTAATTTTGTTTGCGAATTGTTAACTCGACAGGAGTTCCTGGCGTTAATCGATTCCGCTCTTCTTTGGTTGCGCCTATAATCAGTAACTGAACATAAGCCGGTCGAGTAGTGGATCCCTCAAACTGATATCGCCCTCGAATCTCATCACGCAACCCCCCTGAGCGATCAATTTTAGTAACTGTTGCACGATAAGTTTGATCCAGATCAGGTACCGTGACTTCCACATTATGACCTATCGTTACTCGTGCGGCTTGATCTTGAGTCAGGAAAGCATCTACCGTAACGCGATCGCGCTCTGGTTCCAAAATCAGTATTGTTTGGCCAATTTGGACAGGTTGACCAATGCCTTGTTGAATTTTCGAAACTGTAGCATCAATCGGAGCATCGTACACTTGTGAGAAAATATTTTCCTCGCTGGGATCGCTCAGCATCAGTTGCGGCAACTGAAAGTTTTGGTCGCGATACTGTTTTTCAAGTTCCCGAATGGCTTGTTGTTGCTTATCAATTTTGGTTTGATAGACGTTGATTTCTCTTGATTTTTGGGCAATTGCTTCAGAAGCCTGGGCTACTTTTGCTTCTAATTCCGGCACATTGCCATTAAAACGCTCGCCATTGTAAAAACTCCCCTGATCGATGGTTGCAAGCATATCTTGTTTGATTTCCACTTCCTTACTAGCTTCATTCAATTTGCCCTTCACCTCTGCTAAACGAGCTTTCGCATTATCCACTCTCTCTTCGGCGATTGCTCCTTGTCGGTTTAGAAAAGTAGCTCGTTCTAAACTTTTTTGAGCGGTTTGATATTGTGTTTCCAAAGCATCAACTCTTGCTTTTGCTTGTTGGAGTTGTTTCTGAGTAATCTGTTCTGAAACTTGTAATTTTTGAACTTCTTTTTGTTGGCGCGATCGCGCAATTCTTAACGTCGCTTTCGCTTCCTCTAGTTCAGTGCGAGTGAGTTCCAGTTCTTGCTGGAGTTGGGTAACATTTTCTGTTTTATCCCGGATAATTTGCTGAATATTCCTTGCTTCATCTTCAGCTACAAACTGCGCCATCTGCTCATCATAAACTCGGAATAAAGGGTCTCCTGCCGTTACTTCCATGCCCTCGCTGACATAAAGCTGACTTAATTTGCCCCGATGAGTGGAAATAACATCTTTATAAGAACGCGCAATCGCTGCGGAGTCGATATGCATAAACGCGATCGCGCGATATAAAGCTACACCAGTAGCAGATAAGATTGCCAAACCCAGAAGGGATAAACCAGCCGTTGCCAACCAAAATCGGCTGCTCTTTTTTGGCTGATTTTGAGAAGTATCTTTTTGTTGGAAAAACTGGGATTGAGTAAGGGTTTTTGAATTAATATTTGCATCTTCTGGCGTTAATTTACCCTCTTGAAAATCACTCCCGAGTTGCTCAATTAATTCTTTTTCCGATTCTCGCAAATTGAGAAATCGAAATCCGGTTGTTTGTTGCTCAGGAGAGCGCCATACAATTTCTGCTAACATATCTAGAGAAAATTGAATGCCGCCTTTTAGATTCAATACTAAGTGAATGGGCAAACAATCTCCCACTTGATAATTGCCCTTGAGGTGTTTTACTTTACAGCCGCCTGCACTCCAGTCTTGAGCAATATAATCCGTCCCGTTAATCGTAACAATAACTGGAATTTCAAATCTCTCTTCTGATCGTTTTTCTTGGAAATGGCTCTTGGTTTCGTTAGAATTTCGGTTGGTAATATCACAAAACATTGCAAGAATCCTCTGAGTCTTTAAAAATGAATTAAATTAATAAGAGGCAACAATGGCATCAGCGATGGCAGAAGCCACTTTCTCTCGACTTTTTTGTTGGCTTCTAACGTGACTTTCAATTTCAATGTGCAGAAAAGGAACACCAATTTGGCGACTATAAATTCCCTGCACATTTTGGGTACCAGCAAGCGGAGAAAACGTAATGCCTGAGACTTGTTCATTCAGTTTTTGATTAATGGCACTCTCAGCAGATAATTCGTTGTAGACGTAGCTGGAAAAGCCTCGCTCTTCTAGAATTTGTTCCAAGGTGAAGATTGGTTCAGATACCTGCCCTTTCCCGGTTGATAAGACAATTTGGGTATTTTTTGGAAATCCTTTAGCAATGGGATTGGCAAACCCGTGAATTTGCCAGGTTGTTGCACCATCTTTGGTCCAACACTGGTGAACCGCTTGAAAAATCGATTGAATTGGATTGCAAACATCGGCACTTCCTAAGCCATTCGCGTTCCGATGTGCCCCTGCCATCAAAAACCCCCGAGCCTTGGATAAAAGAAAGACTTGCCCAGCGATTTCTGGCGTCAAGCGATCAAAAAGAATATGGGGTGATTCTACTAACGCATTAGAATCTGCCACAGGATTAATAAAATAAGATCCCCAACCTCGGATGGTTCCCTGTTCATCTTGCTGTTCCAGCAACCCCAGTAAGGTTTGGTTGCTAGATTGCTCGCGAAACTTGATTAAACGATAATTGAGCGTTTTCGCCAATTCCTGTGCTTTCTCGATATTCTCTAAGTAAAAAGCATCAGCTAAATCCTGAAATCTTTGCCATTCTCCTGTTGTGGGAGGT
>JBDGQV010000080.1:0-2777 GCA_042218725.1 Halothece sp.
CTTTGTTTTTCTGGTCTCTTTATTTTGTCGTTTCTTATCTCTTAGGATCTGTAGTCAGTCAGTGAATTGTTTTTGTTATTTAGTAAATATTTAAATTTTAAATAATGTAAATAAAAAAATGAGGATTGCTTGGAATTTAAGAAACCAATCCTCATCTAATGCTTTAGCTAGAGATATTTACCGTCACAAAATCAACCCTTTCTGAATAAGGAACTTTTATACGAGTTCACTATTTTCAGGAATCTCAACGCCGCTGCGATTTTCTGCAAAACCAAATTCCACAAAGTGTTCTAAGCCTGAGTCAAATATTCCCTGCTCGACTGCTTCTGCAACATCAGAATTTTCACTTAGATAAGTTTCTGGCTCAAAGAAGTCATAACCGGTTCCCTCACGGATATCAAGCCCTTCTTTAACGCCAAATCGCAAGAAGTGTTCGATCGCGCTGTCAAATACCCCATTATCAATGGCGTTTTGAACATCGTCGTTGTCGTCTAAATAAGTCTCTTCGTTAAAGAAGCTTAACGCTTTACTAGGGGTACGGCCTTCATCTAGACCAAATCGTAAAAAGTGTTCCAGACCGCTATTAAAGGCTCCAGTATTGACGGCATCCTGGACATCGGGATTATTATTCACATAGTATTGCTCATTGTAAAATTCATATCCCGTGCCGCCTTCAGCAATACGTTCCTGAACTTCATTTTGGTTGAGACCAAAGCTTAAAAAGTGGTCTAAACCGCTCTCAAATGTTCCTGAATTGACTGCCTCTTGGACATCGGAATTATTTTTCAAGTAACTATTTTCAGAGAAAAAGGTTAAGGATTGGCTTGGGGCGCGACCTTCACTTAAACCAAAGTCTAAGAAGTGAGCTAAACCGCTATTAAAGGTTCCTGCTTCCACAGCATTGGCGACATCAGGATTGTTATTTAAATAAAATTCGTTGTCTAAGAAACTGCTGGGTTCTATGGGTTCAAATGTCGCTTCATCATTATCCGCGATCGCGCCAGAAACTTCTACTGTTTCTCCGAGACGAATTCCTTCACTGGGGTTAGAAATGGCAAACGCGGCCGTTTCATTTCCTTCTACTAATTCATCGTCATTGACAGTTACTTCCACAGAACCAGCGGTTTCTCCATCAGCAATGCTAATCGTACTGGGAAACTCGCCGACGAAGTCATCGGGATTAGCACCACTGAGGGCTAAATCAACAGTTTGCTCTCCACTGACAGCAGCAGAAGCAATAGCGGTGAGCGTAAAAGTTGTTTCCTCTTCTTCACTGCCACTGGCGGGTTCCAGGGATAATTCCACTGTTGGTTGCTCTGGGGATGGCGATTGAGGGGAACCAAAGGCAAAATCATCAGCAGTGAGTTGATTGGTAAACCCTTCCAGGGTCGCTAATCGAGATCCCTCATTGAGAGCAATCGTCGTGTTGCCATTGGCTTGTTCAATGCTGAGATCTTCAAACCCTTCAGCAATGCCATCTAAACCGGCAATTCCTAGAACATCCTCACCTTGAGTAAAGTCAGTAACCGTATTAGCGGTTGTCGGAATGGCAGCTTGGGCTAACCAGAACTGATCGGAACCAGAGTTCCCAGTATAAGTGTTTCCGCCAGTACCGGCAGTGAACAAGCGGTCTGCCCCATCGCCCCCATTGAGCGTATCATTGCTATTGCCAAGGAGGGTATCATCTCCGGCATCGCCATTGAGAACATTGCCGCCGCCGCCAGCAGTGGCATCAAGTGTATCATTGCCAGCACCGCCATTGAGAATGCCATCGGTTCCAGCGAACAGTTCATCATTCCCGGCTAAGCCCTCTAGGGTGGTTCCAGTAAAGCCAGTTGCGTCTATAATGTCACTTTCTGCTGTACCTTCTCGGGTTTCATTATTTTCAGTTACAAATAATTCTGCCATATGTCTTAACTCCTAAATTAGCTGATCAGAAATTACAGCTTTTTCAATAAAAGGCAACGACTCTGACCATTGGTGAAAATTGCTGTTTTGGGGATGAGTTGAAAATTGACTAACGGTTGCAACAGGTACCTTCCGTTGAGGAAGGCAGTGGCAGTCGGCAGGGAAGAGATTGCAAATTCCTAACTGCCACCAGAGAAAGCGTCGCGCCAAATTTACACTCCACCATATTCCGGAACATGGCCATTTTGGCATAAATTGAAGATTTGTCAATTAATTGACTTAATTGCTAACTCTATTCAATAACGAAAAGAAGGGGAATGACTCCCCTCCTTACTGTGAGTCAGTAACTAGTTAACTACGCTAGCTAACAGCACTGTTTTCAAAAACAAAGTTGCTTTCGGTAAGGCTGTCGGCTTGGACTCCCGTCAGAATTGCCAAATCTTGATTGGCAGTAGCAATGACAGTGTTATCAGCATTTTCTTCACTAGCACCGATACTGAGGTCAGCAAAGGCTAAATCTAACCCGGCAATGCCAAGGACATCTTCTCCAGCAGAGAAGTCGGTGATGGTGTTGGCTGCCCCAGGCAATTGGGCGTTAGCTAGCCAGAACTGATCTTCGCCAGCGCCGCCGGTAACCGTGTTATTACCGCCTCCTTCAAATTGTCCTTCCGAGAGGAACAAACGATCGTTGCCATCGCCGCCAAAGAGACGATCTTCATAACCGGCAATTAAATCATCATTGCCGGCATCAGCGTAGAGACGATTGTTGCCGCGGCCAATGGAGGCTTCGAGCGTATCGTTGCCAGCGCCGCCAAAGAGCCGATCTTCGGTACTGGCGACTAATTCGTCACTGCCTTCACCAGCATAGA
>JBDGQV010000081.1:0-8330 GCA_042218725.1 Halothece sp.
ATCGCGCGTTCTTGTTCTAAGGAATCCAGCAATTGGCCTAACCAACTAATTAAATTATCCAGTTGTTGTTGTGTTTTCAAAACGCCTAACCCGCGTACCGTTACCTTGCCTTTGCTGTAAACAAAGCGAGAGGCAATGTGTTGGGGAAGATGTTCTTGCAGTTTTTTCCAAGCCGGTTCTTCCATAGGGGTTTCCAGGGCAACGTGTTGTTTTCCTTCCGGTTTGATGCGAGAAAAACCGAGAGATTTGGTAATTTGTTTTAACTCCATTACCTGTAATAATTGTTTAACAGGGGCAGGCAATTCCCCATAGCGATCGCGCCAATCTTTGGCAATTTGGTCTAATTCTTTCTTACTATTGGCAGCAGTGACAGTGCGATAGGCATCCATTTTTTGATCCATGTCGGTAATGTAATTGCCGGGAATAAAGGCGGTTAAGTTGAGATCGATTTGCGTGTCTTCCACTTGGGGAATATCTTCCCCTTGGACTTCTTGAATCGCTTCTTGCAGCATACTCATATACAAGTCGAAGCCCACGGCATTCATTTGACCGGACTGTTTTGATCCTAATAATTCCCCAACGCCGCGAATTTCTAAATCTCGCATGGCCAGTTGATAGCCTGATCCCAATTGGGTAAACTCTTGCAACGCCCGCAGCCGTTTCTTGGCCGTATCGCTGAGGCTGCTTTGTTTGGGATACAGCAACCAGGCATGGGCTTGAATGCCAGACCGTCCCACTCGTCCTCGCAGCTGGTAGAGTTGAGATAAGCCGAATTTTTGCGAGTCTTCCACAATAATAGTGTTGACGCGGGGAATATCCAACCCGGACTCAATAATGGTAGTGCAGACTAAGATATCGGCATCGCCGTTGTTGAAGGTTAACATGGTGGACTCTAATTCCCCTTCTTCCATTTGCCCGTGCGCGATCGCGATTTTTGCCCCAGGAATCATTTCTCGGATTTTGGCGGCACTTTCTTCAATGCCTTCCACGCGGGGAACCACATAAAAGACTTGCCCCCCGCGATCCAATTCATTGCGAATGGCAGTGCGGATGGCTTCGCTGTCATAGGGCGACAAATGGGTTTTAATGGGACGACGG
Organism: Halothece sp.; assembly: GCA_042218725.1. GTDB lineage: Bacteria > Cyanobacteriota > Cyanobacteriia > Cyanobacteriales > Rubidibacteraceae > Halothece. The sequence continues at coordinate 1,099 of JBDGQV010000081.1, forward strand.
GACGGCGGCGGTGTGGTAATGAGACTCATCTCGCGAATCCCGGACAAAGACATATACAGAGTACGGGGAATGGGGGTTGCCGTCAGGGTTAGCACATCCACCGAAGTTTTCATGGATTTGATTTTCTCTTTCTGATTCACCCCAAACCGTTGTTCTTCATCTACCACCAACATCCCTAAGTCTTTGTATTTGACACTCTTATTCAGGAGTTGATGGGTTCCCACGACAATATCCAATTCGCCGGTAGAGAGACGTTTCAGGATATCTTTGCGTTCATTGCTGGTGCGGAAGCGATTCAGCAAGCCAATGTTGATGGGATAGGGGGCAAATCGTTCTTTCAGGGTATGATAATGCTGTTGGGTAAGAATGGTCGTGGGGGCAAGAAAGGCCACCTGTTTTCCCGACATGAGAATTTTGAAAATGGCGCGAATGGCAACTTCGGTTTTGCCAAATCCCACATCCCCACAAATGAGGCGATCCATGGGCTGATCGCTTTCTAAATCCCGTTTGACATCCTGAACCGCTTTTAACTGATCCGGTGTTGCTTGATAGGGGAAGGAATCTTCCAATTCTTCTTGCCAGTGGGTATCTTCGGGATAGGCATAGCCGGATAACTGCGATCGCCTGGCGTATAAATCGAGGAGGTCGATGGCAACTTTTTTAACCGCTTTCTCGACCTTGTTTTTGGTATTCTGCCAGGCTTTCCCCGACATTTTATTCAGTTGGGGTTTCCCTTCTCCTAAATACCGATATCGCGAGAGGGCTTCCAAACTGTCAGCGGGAACGCGCAGCAACCCATCAGCATATTCAACCAGTAGATATTCCCGGGTTTCCCAACTTTCCAGTTTTAAGAATTTCCCCACGCCATGTTGCCGGTGAACCACATAGTCGCCGGGACGCAGTTTGTTGAGATCGACTTGTTTCGAGGTTGCCCGGCGGCGTTTGCGAATATAGCTGGGCGTGGTTAAAACATGTTGCCCAAAAAATTCTCGGTCGGTGACAACAGCAATGCGGAAAGTGGGGAGAACAAAGCCTTCCAGTTCCGCTAAGCCGGAATATTTGACAGCAACGGCTGTGTTATCGCGGTGTAATTTGTCAATGGCGGGATAATCTCGGGGATTGGGAACAAATTGGGCAGGACAATCGTGTTCTTGCAGCAGAGAAACCGATCGCGAGGGTTGGGCAGAAACAATCCAGGTGTCGTAATTTTGCAGGGTAATCCCACTGTAAATTTCCCGTTGCCCGCGGATGATTTCCGCTAGTTTCGCAAACTGGTGAGGCGTTACCGGAAGGGCACGACTGGCAAGATTAACGCTGTCGTCGTTTTCTTCAGTCAGTTCTGAAACATGAAGCTGATAGAAGGATTGGGCGTTTTGCAAACAACGGTTTAAGTCAGCATGAAGACGAGGCAGTTGTTGCTTGGGACTGATTTCTTGATACTTTTCTTCGGTATGTTCTAACCAGCGATCGCTGTGGGCTTGGCATTGATGGGGTTCATCCAGGACAACTAAGGTATTTTGGGGAAGATAGTCCAATAAGGAAGCCGGCTGCGGATAAGCCAATCCTAAAAATCGGCCCATTCCTTCGGGGTAGTTTTGTTCCTCATGGAAGGCGGTTTGTTCTTCCTCAGACAGAAACGACTGAAACTGATCCAAGTTGCCCTGTTCTTGCATGCCCTGGGCAATGAGAGGAGAATAGCTAGTGGGCGTTAGGGTTAGGGTTTCAATTTGGTCGAGAGAACGCTGGCTGACCGGGTCGAATTCTCGCAGTTGGTCCAGTTCATCCCCAAACCATTCTAATCGAATAGGAACTTCTGAGGTGACGGGGAAAATATCCACTAAGTCCCCGCGACGGGCCCATTGGCCTTCTGTTTCCACGACAGATGCCCGTTCATACCCCAGTTCCGTAAGGCGATGTTCCAATGTCTTACTGTCGAGGGTCATGCCTTTTTGAAAGAACAGACAAGTTTTGGAAAAGACCTCTGGTGGCGGCAAATGCGGTTGCAGGGCTTTTTCGGTGGCGACAATGGCGGTGGGAGAATTGGGCTGTTGGGTGAGGTTTAATAAAACTTGGATTTGTCCCCAGATCATCTCCGATTCTGGGTTAAAGGGTTCGTAAGGGGTCGCTTCTGAGGTGGGATAAAACTGAACCGTCTGCCAGTTCATGCTTTGCAACTGGGTTGCCCAGCGCCCGGCTTCTTCTAACGTGGCACAGATAACGAAAAGATGCGACGCTTCTCCGGCAGTATTCTCATCAGAACAATGTTGAGTAAACGCAGAAGCAATGAGTCCTTTGGGAAGGCGGGGAATGCCGCTTAGTTGCAGCGTTTGATTGGAAAAGAGACTTTGGAGAAGTTCTTGTGTTAAGCGCGATCGCGCCAGCGTCCGAATAACTGAAGCAAAAGCCATGAACCAATACTGTTTAGGCGATAATTCGTTTTTATTCTAAATTAAAACGTTCCCTGGTTTCTCCAGGAAATCCTTGCTGAGAACAGCTTAACGCAACCTTCAATTCTGAAAAAATTTCGTGTTTTTATTAATTTATATTAAGCTATCGCCTTTTGTCGCTCATCTAAGGTGATCGAGATTTCAAATCAAAATCAGACTGCAAAGTTAGGGAGAGTAAGGAAATTTACTGTTTAATTTCTCTTAATAAAAATGCCTTTATTTCCCCATGAAGGGGATTTGCGTCTGAAAAATGCGCTAATTTTACCCTAAGTATGTAAATTAATATTGCTATTTACTCATTTTAAGAAGTGAGATCGCTATACTGAATTGTTATCAGAGAAAGCTAAGAGAATAGCCAAACTGTATAAAAAATCAATTTATTATTCCGAATTAAAAAACGGGAGGTCAAATCCATGCAAGTTACTCAATCTCAAGGCCTTGTTCAAAACCAATTTATTGGCATTATTAAAAGCTTTTTAATTTGGTGTTTTACCCTAACGGTTTGCTTTTTAGTTGTCGGATTTCCAGTGGTCGCTGTTATTACAGCAATGACATCTATCTTCGCGATCGCGCTTCAATCCGTCTTACCCATGAGTGCGGTTTTACTCGTTGCCAGCAGCGTCATTGGCCTAAACTTATCAGCAATTGTTTTCATTTCTGCAGGATTAACCCTAAAAGGAATTCATCCTCAAGATGTTCGTTGGTTGCGCTGGCTTCACGGAAAACAAAACTTAAAACAAACGGCTAAATTTGCCTCTTGTCCAATTACTTGTGACTTAATCGAACAATAAAAATCATTCGTTAAACTCTTTTTTTCTAACCTTTTGCTAGGGCGAACAACCGTTCGTCCTTTCTTATTTGCCATCCCAATCGTGATGCTACCGATTAATAATCTTCTTCATCAGCCAAGGAAAAAAAACGGGATAAAACTAGCACTTGAGCTAAATCATGCAGAAATGTTAAGCTAATATAATAATTCCCATGCCACTAGGCTGGGAGAGTTAGAGATTAGGCATTCCTAAAATGGAAAGCGCCTGCTCTAACCGCTAGTCATCCCTACTACCGAACTGAATTCGGTAGCTTGCGGATAACCGTTGGTCAACGTTGAACTAATCAAAACTTATAAACTATGCTCACCCTAAAAATCATTGTTTATCTGGTCGTTTCTTTCTTTGTCGGGCTGTTCGTCTTTGGATTCTTATCTAACGATCCTGCTCGCAACCCGAATCGTCAAGACTTAGATAATTAGATAGTTCCTAATCTCCAGATGAATCGGGCGGGAGGATCTCGCTCGATTTTATTATTGCATTCGGAATAAGTTAAAGTAGTAATGACTATGAACTATACTTGTTAAGTTAGAGACTACGCATTCCTAAACGGAAAGCGCCTACTCTAACCATTGGTTAATATTACAACAATTACGATACGAGCGATCTTCCCTAGCGAGAGATTTGTCTTCTACAGAAAGCTGGGGTGTCCGTGAAGGAGAAAAGACAACCCGCTTAGCGCTATGATTAAAATCCAAACTAACCAGAATCCCACAAACGGAAAAGCATTCCTCGCCAAAAACGAAACAACTCGGTCATTAGAAGACGCATTAGCCCAGTGTCAAGAACAAGGAATGCGCTTAAGCCGTCAGCGACGGTCAATTTTAGAACTATTGTGGCGATGTGAGGAACATCTCTCAGCGCGGGAAATTTACGATCGGCTCAATCAAGAAGGAAAAGACATTGGCCATACCTCAGTTTATCAAAACTTAGAGGCCTTATCGAGCCATGGCATCATTGAATGTGTGGAACGCTGTGAAGGGCGTTTATACGGTCATATTAGCGAAGCCCATAGCCATGTCAACTGCGTTGATAGCGGCAAAATTGTCGATGTGTATGTGGAATTGCCGGAAGATTTAATTCAAGAAATTGAAGCGCGAACCGGCGTCGAAATTACGGACTATCGGATTAATTTTTATGGTCATCAAAAATCTGATGCTGATTAACTAACTTGGGATGAAACAAGCCCTCAATTCAAACAAGGTGATTCAGTGAGGCTATCCCATTCCTAATCCTAACGGATGAGTTGTTACCCTAGAAATAATTCAAACCATCGTCATTAATCGAACATAAGTGAGTGTTTTTTCCGCCGAATTAGATTTAACAACGCTTTTTCCCTTTGAACTCGATAATTTTCAAGTTCGCGCGATCGCGGCTTTAGAAGAAAATAAATCGGTTGTCGTTTCCGTCCCCACTGGTTCCGGAAAAACATTAGTGGGAGAATATGCCATTCATCGCGCCCTGGCCAGAGGGAAACGTGTCTTTTACACCACACCATTAAAAGCGCTTTCCAATCAAAAACTGCGCGATTTTCAAGAAACCTTTGGCGCCGATCAAGTAGGACTCCTGACAGGGGATGTTTCCATTAACCGGAAAGGGTCAGTGCTGGTCATGACCACAGAAATTTTCCGGAATATGCTCTATGGAACATCCATTGGCGAAGTGGGAACTTCCCTAGAAAATGTGGAAGCGGTGGTTTTAGATGAGTGTCACTACATGAATGACCCGCACCGGGGAACAGTCTGGGAAGAATCCATTATTTATTGTCCCCAAAGCATCCAACTGGTTGCCCTCTCGGCCACCATTTCCAACGCGGGACAGCTCACAGATTGGATTAATGAAATTCATGGCGCCACTGAACTGGTTAAATCCGATTTTCGTCCCGTTCCCTTAGAATTTTACTTTAGCACACCCAAAGGACTGTTTCCGCTTCTTAACCAACAAAAGAACAATATCAACTCTCGGCTGAAACCCAAGAAAAAAGGGGGCAAAAAGCGCGTTAGCAAAGCCGACTGTCCCAGTATTGCCACCGTGGTAGAACAGTTAGCCGAACGAGATTTACTCCCGGCCATCTACTTTATTTTTAGTCGTCGCGGTTGCGACCAAGCAGTACAGCAGTTAAATGAACTTTCCTTAGTTACGGCAGAAGAAAGTGAGCAAATCCAAAATCATTTACAACAATTTTTAGAAGATTATCCAGAAGGCGCCAGGGCAGGACAAATTGAACCGCTCAGACGAGGGGTGGCTGCGCACCATGCCGGCGTGTTGCCTGCTTGGAAAGGATTAGTGGAAGAGTTGTTTACGAAAGGCTTAGTGAAAGTCGTGTTTGCTACGGAAACGCTCGCTGCAGGGGTGAATATGCCAGCGCGAACGACAGTGATTTCCTCTTTATCTAAACGGACAGATCAAGGCCATCGTTTGTTGCGGGCTTCCGAATTTCTGCAAATGTCAGGACGGGCAGGACGTCGCGGTATGGATGAAAGGGGAAATGTGGTGTGTGTGCAAACCCGGTTTGAAGGGGCAAAAGAAGCGGCGTATTTAGCCACACAAGAGGCAGATCCCTTGGTAAGCCAGTTTGCGCCGACTTATGGCATGGTGCTGAACTTATTGCAACGGCAAACGATTCAAGAAGCAGAGTCGTTGTTAGAGCGCAGTTTTGCTCAATATTTAGCCAACCAAAAACTGATTCCCGAACAAAAAGCGATCGCGCAGTTAACTCAGGAAATTGCCCGCATTGATGTGGAAATTGCACCCATACCGAAAGAGCATTTTACCCAATATGACAAACTGAAAGCCCATCTTAAAGAAGAAAAACGGATCTTAAAATATTTAGAACGGCAAGCCCAGCGCGATCGCGCCCCAGCTTTAGCGGCAGCCCTCTCAGAAGCCAAAGGCGGGGATGTGCTTTATCTGAAAGGAAAATACATTACTGTTTCCTCTCCCCTCACTGCCGTTTTAATTGATACTATCCCCAGCCCAGGGCAATCTTCCCTGCTGATTTGCATTGCCGAAGACAATCGTTGGTATGTAGCCACGCAAGGGGATGTGGTTGCCATCGGAGAAGTCTTGCTTTCCCAATCTCACCTGAGTTCTCTGTCTCCTCCCAAAGATTTGGAACTCAAACCCGGAAAACGCCGTAAAGGAGATGAAAATACCGCCGAAATTGCTCAAAAATTAGAAGAGGTTACCCCGCCGAGTTTCGATTCTCCAGAAGTGGAAGCGCAAAAAGCAAAAATCGACGATATTCAAAAGCGTCTTAGCAAGCATCCCCTGCAACAATGGGGTTCACCGAAGCAACTCTTAAAAACCTACAATCGTCGCCTGCAACTGCAAGAACAACTGCAAAAACACCAAGCCAACACCCGAGAAAACCAATCGCAACATTGGCGCGAATTTTTGGATATTTGCGAAGTGTTAACGAGTTTCGATGCCCTAGAAGACTATCAACCGACTCCTCTGGGAGAAACTGCCGCTGCTATTCGCGGGGATAATGAACTGTGGTTAGGACTGGCATTGCGTTCTGGATATTTCGATGACTTGTCGCCCTCTCATTTAGCTGCTGCTAGTTGCGCTTTAGTGACGGAAACGCCACGCCCTGATAGCGAAACCGATTTTGCGCCGCCACAGCCTGCAATGGATGCCCTCAGCCAGTTACGGGGCTTGCGTCGCGAATTGTTCCAAGTGCAACGCCGCAATCGAGTTGCCATTCCCTTATGGTTAGAACCGGATTTAATTGGGTTAGTGGAACAATGGGTAGAGGGCATTGAGTGGAATGATTTGTGCGAAGCAACCAACCTTGATGAAGGGGATTTAGTCCGCATTTTACGGCGAACGCGAGATTTCCTTTCTCAGATTCCCCATGTTCCGCATTTAACAAGTTCTGTACGGGATAATGCCAGATTAGCAGTAGAACAAATGGAACGCTTCCCCGTGCAAGAATTTGATTAATCTGCTGTAT
>JBDGQV010000082.1:0-1597 GCA_042218725.1 Halothece sp.
TTGCGTCAGCCACCGATAACTAAAATTGCTTAAATTTCCAATGTCTCCCAGAATATTTTGTAAATGACTCCCTAAGGTTTTTATTAATTCACTCGTATCTAATTTTTTACTGTAATAAATCCGAGAGGTTTGCTTTAACAGCAACAGACTTTTGACAAGATACATGGCTGATAAAATGCCATTGCCATGATTGGGATTAGCCATTTCAGGATAGGTTAAAATAACCCGCAAATTCATTAATTGCTGTTTTTGTTGTATCTCAGGTCTAATCGCAATTGCCCGTCGCGCATAAACGCCATCTTTTGTTTTTTCATAATCCCAAATTACTTTCCCTTGGCGTGGTGTAAAGGTAACTTGACCAACATCGCCACTAATATGCCCCATATAAAATCGACCCACTAAATCATGTTGGTTTCCCAATCCTCGTTGATGAATTTCATTGGATAACAACAATAAACGCGTAACTTCTAGACAACCCATTGCTAAAATATAAGTTTGAGCCCGCACCATAAAGTAATTTTTCTCTAAAGAGAAACATTCAAGAGAGTCAATGGTATTGCCTTCATGATTTGTCTTGATTTTGAGACAGTTGGCGTGTAAATAGGTAGTAATTTTAGAACTCTTTTTTAAAAACTGTTGATACTGATTTTTAAAGTTAGTTGGTGGGCTAAATAACCAAAGCTGATTCGTGGAAATTTCACTAGCATTCCAACCCGGAATCATTTCTGGGGCATCGATACCAATTGCTTGCTGAACATCATAAATATAGCGACCGAGTTCACAGTAATCATGGGCTTTTTGATAATAGGGATCTAAATCTTGTTTTGAAATGGGCCAACCACTATCAGGAACATAAGAACGAGCGGTGAAATCTATAGAATCAAAGGGGGCACAACGTCCTCCCCAAACATTAGTGGTTCCCCCAAGTTGTCTTTGTCTTTGTTCATGTAAAGCGCCATGATTGGGATCAAGAATTTCTCCTCGATATAAATTTTGAGTATCAGCTTCTAAATGGTTGCCGCCGCTTTCCAGCAAAATAATATCAGAAAAGGACGTGCTTAATTCTTTGGCTAAGGTAATCCCGGCAGCACCACCGCCAACAATACAAATTTTGCCCTTAATAAGGGTGCTGCTCGGTAGTTTCCGAGCGTCAATAATCATAATCAGGATTTAGCAAAAAAGTAATTTATAATCGTTGCAAGGTGTTGAATTCTTCTGCAGATAAAGGAGTTGCGTTTAAACTATCCAGATTGGTCTTTAAATGCTGGCAACTGCTCGCCCCTGGAATGACAACAGAAACTCCATCTTGTTTCAAAACAAATTGCAAGGCAGTTTGAAATAAATTCCGTTTCTCGGTTGATGCATAATTAAAAGGTGCTTTATTGGTAATAATTTGACCCGAAGCGAAGGGTTGACGAGCAATAATTCCTACGTTTTTTTGCTGGGCTAACGGTAAAACTTTTGTGATTGCTTCTTGTTTTAACCAGTTAACTTCTAATTGAATACTTGATAAGTCTGGTTGTTGCAAACAAAGGAAAGCATCCGCAACGGTATCGCAAGAAATACCATAATAGCGAATTTTTCCCTGCTTTTTTAA
>JBDGQV010000083.1:0-9515 GCA_042218725.1 Halothece sp.
AAAAGCGGGCAATGGGACTCGAACCCACGGCATTCACCTTGGGAAGGTGACGTTCTACCACTGAACTATACCCGCACTTCTGGATGGAATTATAAAATATTATATCCAATCTGTGCAAAAAGCTCATAGCTTTTGTTCAGAGCAAACTCTGCCCTAAAGCATAAATTACGCATTTCGTATCAAGTTTGTCATAAATCGTAGTAAAAATTGGCTTAACATAGAAAGCAATCTTCCACAGCCAAACATGACATGAGGAGTATCAGCGATGGGTTTAGCTAAGGGCGTTGAAATTTATTCCTTAGATTCCATTCAAGGGGGAATGTCGCAATTTTATACCCCGCAAACCAGTAATGAAACCATGTTGGTGGAAATTCCAGGGAATAGTGTTGATGATCTATTTGTTCATCATTTCCAGACGGATCAGTTATTGGTGGTGCGCGGAAGTTTTGTCTTAGTCGTATTGCAAAATCGAACCTATCAGTATATTCCATTGCGCGATCGCTGTCCCCAAGTGGTGAAAATTCCCCCCGGTATCCCTCATGCTGCCATTAATCCATTTGCAGATAATTGTGTTTTAGTCAATGCTGTGTTGAGACATGGGCCAAGCCATCCCAAAGATTATCAGCCCTTGCCTCGTCCGTTTCCTTATGATTTAGAGTTGGTAGAAAAGGAATTGTGTCAACTCAGTGAAAATCCCATAAAATGAAGACACAGTAGACAAATTTCGTTTCAACTTCACTCCCACCACCTTTATGCCCTTACAGATATTAGTCGCCGAAGATGATCCAGGTATTCAACTGGCGGTTCAAGACTATTTAGAACTCTCGGGTTACAGTGTAATTACTGCTAAAAATGGGGAGGAGGCCCTAAAGCAACTGGAAACTTACCATCCGCACTTAATTGTGGCTGATATTAAAATGCCGCGCAAAGATGGATTTGAACTGATTCATCAGGTGAGAGAACGCCCGGAATTTCGACTAATGCCGGTGATTTTTCTAACCCAACGGGGAACCACGGCTGACCGCATTCAGGGCTATCAAGCCGGGTGTGACGTTTATCTCGCCAAACCATTTGAAATGGAAGAATTGGGAGCGGTGATTCGGAATCTGTTAGCGCGATCGCAGATGGTACAATCGCAATGGCACTATCACTCTCATGAGCAACCTCGCTCCTTTTCCGATTCAGAGGCTTCAATTGAAGAATTTGACTTTACCCAACGGGAACAAGATGTTTTAAAACTGGTGACTCAAGGATTATCTAACACGGAAATGGGAGAAAAATTGCATCTGAGTTCCCGGACTGTGGAAAAATATGTCAGCAACCTTTTGCGAAAAACGAATACTAATAATCGAGCAGAATTGGTTAGTTTTGCCCTTAAACATCATCTCATCCCCTGAACAATTCCATTTTGATGTATCAGTATCCAACCCGAGAACAAGGCACTTTAATTCAACGTTACAAACGGTTTTTGGCTGATATCGAACTGGCCTCCGGAGAAGTCATTACTGCCCATTGTCCCAATACCGGACCGATGACCGGGGTTTGCCGTCCAGGAAGTCCGGTGCTGGTTTCTTATAGCGATAACCCAAAACGGAAACATCCTTACACCTGGGAAGCCATCCAAGTTAACGATACAGTTCCCACTTGGGTGGGCATTAACACCAGTCTACCCAACCGCGTGATTAAATATGCTCTCGAAAATCATCTGTTGCCCGACCTTGCCCATCGCTATGACACCATTCGCCCAGAAGTGCGCTATGGCAAGGATAATAAAAGCCGCGTCGATTTTTTATTAACCGGCAAAGAGGAACTCCCCATCTATGTAGAGGTGAAAAATGTCACTTGGGCAAAAGACAAACAAGCCTTATTCCCCGATACTGTTACCAGTCGAGGGCAGAAACATTTACGGGAATTGATCGCGCTTTTGCCAACAGCACAGCCAGTTATGCTATATTTCATCAACCGAGGCGACTGCACCAGTTTTGCCCCAGGAGAAAGTGCCGATGCCAAATATGCCCAATTATTTCAAGAAGCGAGGGAAAAAGGAGTCGCCATTCTCCCTTATCGCTTTGAAATGACGCCCAATGGCATCAAGTTTTTAGGGCAAGCAACAGTTAATTTTAACTAATCGCCAAAATCAATCATGAGATGAAAGATGGTAGAATCTCTCTACAGAATTGCGAGATATAACCATGTTTATTAAATCAATGCTGAAACGACTGCTAACTGTCGCATTAGTAATGGTAATTAGCGTTGTTGGTTTAGCCGGCTGTAGCGGTGCTGATACTGGCTTAACTGGCAACTATCGCCAAGATACTCTAACTGTAATTGATACCTTGGAAACAACACTGGAAATGCCGGTGGATGATCCCGACAGGGAAGAACTGCGGAAAAAAGCCCGTAAACAACTCAATGATTATGCCGCTCGCTATCGTCGCGATGATAGTGTTGCCGGATCGCGCTCTTTTACAACCATGCAAACCGCGCTGAATGCCTTAGCCAATTATTATACCTCTGCTTACTCCACTCGTCCCATTCCCGAGGATGTTAAGGAGCGTGTTTCCCAAGAGTTTGCACAAGTAAAACGGGCTTTGCGACGAGAGGCAAGCTAATCTTTTCATCTTTCCAATTGCAAAGTCTTTAAAATATAGTGTAGGGGGCTTAAGGAAGCGATTTGGCTAACAAGAGGCCCTGATTCTTTCGCAAGGATTGATGGCAAAATGTCAAACAACTTTCGTTCCTTAACATCCCTGCACAACTTACTGGGGTGGCTTTGCTTAGGTGTTATCAGTACAGGGCTCGCGATGGGGACGGATGCCAAGTTTTCTTCCGTCCAGGCCGCGCAACGAAATGATTATTGCCGCTTTGAGAAAAGCGCGATCGCGCAAAAAAATCAACTGCGTCAACGAGCCATCAACGGCGATTCCCAAGCCCAAACGCAATATCAAGCATTAATTCAACGCCACGGAGAACAACTTGCCGACTGTCGAGAGCAAACTTGGCCCCAAAAACAAGCCATTTGGTTAAGACTCTATCCCTGTGACAGCCAACCGGGACAAGTAGAAAAAATTTTAGATCATATTGTTGATTCCGGTTACAACGAACTCTATCTAGAAGTCTTTTACAATAGTCAGGTTCTACTGCCGGCGAACCATAATCCAACACCTTGGGATTCGGTATTGAGAACGCCCTCGATTAGAAACCGAGATTTACTGGCAGAAGTCATCCAAAAAGGGCATGAACGCAACTTAAAGATCTATGCTTGGCTATTTACCCTGAACTTTGGTTATGCTTATGGGCAATCCCCTGATCGCGAGGAAGTTCTAGCTCGCAACGGATACGGCAATACCAATCTCTCCGATAGCGGCGAAACTGCAAAAGCCTTTATTGATCCCTATAACGAACAAGCCCGACGAGATTATGATCAACTGGTGGCAGAAGTCTTAAAACGAGAACCGGATGGGGTCCTATTTGATTATATTCGTTACCCTCGCAGCACTGGCAGCGACTCCATTGTGAGCGACGTTAAAAATCTATGGATTTATGGGGATGCAGCCTTAAATACTTTGTTCAATCGTGCCTTAAACAAAAAAGGGCAGTTTTTAATCCAGCGTTTTGTCAATAATGGCTCTATTACTGAAAATGATATGGCCCAACTTGATGAAATGTCTCCCCAAGAGGCGCCACCCCTCTGGCAAGGGCGCAATGTGGAAGCAACCAAAGCCAAAATGAGTCTGGAAGCGCGTCGCAAACTGTTACAAAAAGAATTATGGTATTTGAGCGTTGCTCATGCAGCCCAAGGGGTAGTTGATTTTCTCTCTAGGGCAATTGCACCGGTGCAAGCGAGAAACATGACCACCGGTGCCGTATTTTTCCCAGACGCCAATCAAATCATTGGGCAACAAGGATTTGATTCTCGCTTACAACCTTGGACGCGCTTTCAAGAAGTTTCGCAATGGCATCCCATGTCTTATGCGGTATGCGGGCGCACCAGTTGCATTGTTGATTTAGTGGAACGTACGATGAAGTTTGCTTCGACTGAGGTAGAAGTCATTCCAGCGTTGGCAGGCAAGTGGGGGAGAAGTTATAAAAATCGTCCGCCTTTAGAAGTGCAAATGGAAGCAATTCATCGCCAAGTCTCGGGCATTGACGGGATAAGTCATTTTTCCTATTCTTGGCAATTTCCGGAATTGTCTCGGGAACGCAAGTTCTGCTCGTTACCTGAATCTTGAGACGCTTCACCAGCCAAGGCAACCAAATCTTGAATATTTTTCAAATTGGGATCCCCGGCTAAATAACTAATGCCGCGATGCAAATGTAAGCGAAACTGTTGCGCAAGAGTCTCTTGATCCAATCCGACGCCATCTTGATAACAGCGTTGTTTCAGGGCAATCAGCAAAACATCGGACAGTTCCCCCCCAAACACCCGCCATGTCAGTTCTAAGTTACTGTCGGAGGGAATGGGCACCGGCGAGGGTTTCGCAGGTTCAGCCAGGGAACGGCAAAACCCCCAGCGACAGAGAATATTCCACTGTTCGATTTTGGTATAACGTTTCAGTTTAATCAGTTGATCGCGACCGGTTTTAGAAAGGCGGATGCGTTCTAGGGGGGGTTCCATAGTTACTTATTCGCGAGCCATTGTTGGAGGGTCGTCACGACATCTTCCAAGGGGATGTCTTGAGAGGATTGATCGGCCCGGGCAACGACTTCCACGTTCCCTTCTTTCAGCGATCGCCCGGTAACAAGACGATAGGGAATGCCAATCAAATCAGCATCTTTAAATTTTACCCCAGCTCGTTCATCGCGATCGTCTAATAAAACTTCGATGCCGGCATTTAATAAGTCTTGATAGAGGGTTTCCGCAATTTCCGCTTGTTGGGTATCTGTCATGTTGGGAACGGTAATGACCGCTTGATAGGGAGCAATGGCAACCGGCCAAGCAATCCCGTCATCATCGTAACATTGTTCAACCGTGGCTTGGGCTAAACGAGACACCCCGATGCCATAACAGCCCATGTGCAGGGGAACATTCTCGCCTTGTTCATTGGTATAAGTGGCTCCCATCGCTTGGGAATATTTGGTGCCCAGTTGGAAAATGTGTCCCACTTCAATGCCGCGAGCCATGTGCAAGTGTTGACTGGGATCATGAACGGCGCGATCGCGCGCTTGGGCTTCTCGCACATCGACAATCTGATCCGGTAAAGTAAATTGCTCTCCCCAATTGGCACCAACCACGTGACAGCCGCTTTCATTGGAACCAGTAACAAAGTTTTTCAGATTGAGTACTGTTTCATCGGCTAAACGGAGGAACTTCGGTTCCACGTTTTTACTAGCTTGAATATAATCATCCCCTAAATCCGGGGCAAGATACCCTAACGGCAACGCTTGCGCCGCCCATTTTTTCTGCGCTTCCTCATCGGGAACATTTAAGCCCAGCAAGGCATTTGCCCCATAATGAGATGCCTTTTCCGAGAGAACATTGGTTAATTTGACATCATTCACATCTTGATCCCCACGAATACTCACTAAAACAAGAACCAATTTCCCATTGTCATAAGTGGCTTCATACAGAACATTTTTCACCACCGTTGTGGGAGAACAACCTAAAAATTCACAAAGGGTAGCAATGGTTGGGGTATTCGGGGTGTCTCGTTTCTCATATTCAGAAAAGGGAGAAGGTTCGGCATCTGGGGGAATAGAAACCGCTTTTTCTAAGTTCGCGGCATATTTGCCATCTTCGGTATAGAGGACTTCATCTTCACCAGTTTCTGCCAGCACCATATATTCTTGGGAAGCAGAACCGCCAATTGCCCCAGAATCGGCTTCTACTGCCGTAAAACTTAAGCCGCAGCGGCGCAAGATATTTTCATAGGTTTGCGCCATGAGGTTGTAGCTTTCCTTGAGACTTTCAGCGTCGGCGTTAAAGGAATAAGCATCCTTCATGATAAACTCGCGGCCGCGCATTAACCCAAACCGGGGACGAATTTCATCCCGAAATTTGGTTTGAATTTGGTATAAATTTTGAGGCAGTTGGCGATAGGAACGGATACTGTCTCTCGCAATAGCCGTGATGACTTCTTCGTGGGTGGGTCCCAGTCCTAATTGCCGTTCTTGACGGTCAATGACAGAAAACATAATCCCTTCAGCTTTGGTATAGGTTTCCCAACGCCCGGATTCCTCCCATAATTCCGAAGGTTGCAGTTGGGGAAGCAAACATTCTTGGGCGCCGGTTGCATTCATTTCTTCGCGAATAATTTGGGAAATTTTGTTGAGAACCCGCCACATCAGGGGAAGATAGGCATAGAGTCCACTGCCGATGCGCCGAATATAACCGGCTCGCAGGAGGAGTTGATGGCTGGGAATTTCTGCTTCTGCCGGCGTTTCCCGTAACGTCTGCAAAAGCATTTGAGACATTCGCATAGTTCGTCTCTCCTTGATGATTGGATCAGTTTATTGTGCTTACGTTACTGTATCGCGTCGCTTGCTTCCAAGTCTTCAATTGAGAACCTCCAATTGCTTAATTTAGCGTTTTCAAGATCGCGAAAAGCTTTCCTACATAAAATCATTAGCGGGAACAGCGCGATCATTTGTTTCCAGCAACAAGTTCGTTAAAATTTAAGAGGTTTCTCTGCAATGTTGCATTTATGAAAAAGGCTTTTACCCTAGCAAGTGTTCTGTTAACAGGAATTTTTTTTCCAGCCGCAGCACTGGCCCAGTTTATTAACAATGACAATAGTTGTCCTGCTCCCATTTTGTCACGGCTGGATCGTCATAAAATTGCCCCTGGAGAAACCATTGAAAGTATTGCGCAACAATATGGTTTACTCCCAGAAACCCTAATTCGTCTAAATCCCAGTTTGCAAAAAAATAGCGATATTCCTGTGGGAACCGAAATTCGCATTCCTCCCTTTAACGGCGTTCGCCTCGAAGTGCCGCCGGGAACCACCTGGAAAGATTTAGAACAGGCTTATGGCGTTCGCGCTGATGTCTTGTTTGAACTCAATGGCTGTACGAAACAACCGCAAGTGGTTTTTTTACCAGGGGTAGCTTGGCAAGGAGAAGATCCCAAGTCTGTTTATAACTATACCGGTTTGAGTCATTATCCGCTTCCTCAATCGGGAGAAGTGGGGCAAAATTACGGTTGGTATACTAATCCCAATACCAACCAACGCGGGTTGCATAGCGGGGTTGATTTAGTGGCAGAGGTGGGAACGTCAGTGTTAGCCGCAGAAGCCGGAACCGTTACCTTTGCCGGAAAACATCCCATTTATGGAAATTTTGTTATTCTCAACCATAGCCAAGGACAACAAACCCGCTATGGTCATCTCAAAACTATGAACGTGGAAAAAGAACAATCCGTCAATGCGGGAGACACGATTGGTACAGTAGGACAAACGGGACAACCTCATATCAAGCCATCACATCTTCATTTTGAAGTGCGTTATCAGAGCGCTCAAGGCTGGGTAGCCCAAGATCCGGAAATCCATCTGCAATCCCTCAATGAGGCGATTACAGAATAAAACTAACCCCTAAAAAAGTTTCCAATCAGTGAGTTGCATATCGGGAGAAGCAGGTTGGGTATCGAGATACAACAAGGAAAAGCGAGTTCTCAAACCATTGCTGAGGTTCTAACCCATCTCTCAGTCGAGGCTAATCAAGGGTTAGCGCCCCAAGAGGTGGAAAAACGCCAGCAAACCTATGGGTTTAATCGTCTGCAGAAAGTCAAGGGCCGCACCCCTTGGCAAATTTTTGTGGATCAGTTTAAAAGTCCCATTATCGGTCTTTTAGCTATTGCTTCGGTTTTAGCCTTTGCGTTTCAGGAATGGATCGAAGGGGTGGCCATTTTAATCGCGATCGCGCTCAATGCCGGCATTGGCTTTGTCACCGAAATCAAGGCGGTGCGCTCCATGGAAGCCTTGCAAAAACTCACCCAAACCTACGCCACTGTTCGTCGGCAGGGACAAATTGAGCAAGTGACGACCGAAGACTTGGTGCCGGGAGACATTGTTTTGCTGGAGGGAGGCGATTTAGTGCCAGCTGATCTACGCCTCATGGAATGCTCAAAATTGCAGGCGGATGAATCGGCATTAACGGGAGAATCCGAGCCGGTTAGCAAAATCGTCGATCCGCTAGAACCAGAATTGCCCCTAGCCGAACAAAAAAATTTACTATTTAAGGGCACTGCGATTACTCGGGGAACTGGAACGGGCGTAGTGATCGCGACGGGAATGGAAACCGAACTGGGGCACATTTCCAAGCTCATGGCAGAGGCGGAACAAGAAGTAACTCCGTTAGAAAAGCGACTGGAAAAACTGAGCCAGCGCTTGATTTGGATTACCCTAATTATTGCTGTTTTTGTGGCTGTGGCTGGGATTGCTGGCGGTCAGGATTTATTGCTGATGGTGGAAACCGCGATCGCGCTCTCAGTAGCGGTGGTTCCCGAAGGATTGCCCATTGTGGCGACCGTCGCCTTAGCCCGAGGCATGTGGCGCATGGCAAAGCGGAATGCCCTCATGAATCGTCTCTCGGCAGTGGAAACCCTCGGGGCAACCAATGTCATCTGTACTGACAAAACCGGGACGTTGACAGAAAATCGCATGACCTTAACCCGGATTGCCTTAGCACAGACTAACTTGGAAGTTACTGGGAAAGGGTTGGAACCCAAAGGCGAGTTTATTCAAGGGGAACAAAGCATCAATCCCACTGAACAAACGGATCTCCATGCCCTGCTAACAGTAGCAGTTCTCTGCAACAATGCAACCTTGCCAAGGGCAAACACAGAAGATCCCCCCATTGGCGACCCCATGGAAGTAGCGTTGTTAATAGCCGGTGCCAAAGCTGGAGTGGATCGTCAGTCATTATTGGAACATTTCCCCGAAATTCGGGAAGTGGCCTTTGATTCCGATAGCAAGCGCATGGCAACGATTCATGACGCAAAAGAGTCTGAGGCTTCCTCTGATTATTTTGTCGCCGTGAAAGGCGCCTTGGAATCAGTTTTACCCTTGTGTTCTTACCAACGGGTTGGGGAAAAAGAACAGCCCCTAAACAAAGCCGAACAACAACAATGGCGCGATCGCGCTCATGACATGGCAAAAGAGGGGTTGCGAGTGCTTGGGGTTGCTTACAAGCGGGTTGCTGATCCCAACAGTGATCCTTATGAGAACCTAGTCTGGTTAGGTGTCGTAGGCTTGCTGGATCCACCGCGACTGTCAGTGAAGGAAGCGATCCAAGACTGTCATCAAGCTGGCATTCGCGTCATTATGTTAACCGGCGACCAATCAGTAACAGCCCGAAATATTGCCATGGCGGTGGGCTTGATCCAAGATGAAGAAACCTTAGTCAAACAGGGGAATGCCTTAAATAATCCTGACCAACTTTCCGACAGCCAACAGCAACAATTATTGCAAGTGCCCATCTTTGCCCGAGTCACCCCGGAACAAAAACTGAATCTGATTTCCCTTTATCAACAGCACCAATCCATTATTGCTATGACAGGGGATGGGATTAATGACGCA
>JBDGQV010000084.1:0-12690 GCA_042218725.1 Halothece sp.
TCAATCGAAAGCTAAGACGAACGCAAAAGGCGTTGAGCCGGAAAACCAAAGGTGCTTGACATACTCCCCGTGCCTCAAGGCAGGGGATTCTCCAGACCTCACGGATTCTGGATTACTGGTTCCTCGACACCGCTTACTGAATCGGGTTCTACAGAACCAGCAAAGGCGGAAGTCTCCCCAGTCTTTCCCTCTTTCGAGGCAGTTTTCGGATGCCCTCCGATACTGTTGTTCGACCATTCCATTCCCAATGCTTCCATGCCGCGTTTGAGAATGTTTAATGCGGCATTGGTGTCCCGACAGATTTCAATCCCGCAACAAGGGCATTGATGTGTTCGAGTGCTTAAAGACTTTTGCGCTCGACGGCCACAGTTGTGACAATCTTGGCTGGTGAAAGCAGGGTTGACAGCAACGACTGCTTTGTTCCAGACCTTGCCGTAGTAATCGAGAAAGTCTGTGAACTGACTCCAAGCGGCATCGGAAATAGACTTGGCGAGGCTATGGTTTTTAACCAGGTTGGCAACTCTTAAATCTTCATAGACCAGAACATCGTTAGATGTCACTAACGCTTGGGCTAGCTTAATCGCCCAATCTCTACGTTGGCGTTGAATTTTAAGATGTTGTTTTCCCAGTTGCCGACGTGCTTTATGGTAGTTGGCTGATTGCTTGTTGCCCTTGCGATACTTCTTACTAAGACGGCGTTGCAACTTTTTCAGCCTCCGCTCCGATTGTCTTAGGAATTGAGGATAGGTTGCTTGGTTATCGTTCTGATCTTTGATGAAATACTTGAGACCAAGGTCAATGCCAATAACTTCCCCGGTATAAGTTCCTTCCTCGTAGCGATCGGCATCTAGGCAGAACTGTGCGTAGTACCCATCGGCGCGGCGAACCACCCTGACACGGTTGATTTTGCTTCTCAGGATATCCTCTCTCGCCTTGCTGTCACAGTACAAAGAGAACGTCCCTGCCTTAAAGCCATCGATGAAAGTGATTTGATAACCATCCTCGGAGAGACGCCATCCGCTAGTCTTATACTCAACCGAACGATTATGCTTCTTGAACTTGGGATAGCCAACCGGCTTGATTCCCTCCCTGCAATTCTTATAGAAGCGGTTGACCGCTTGCCAAGCGCGATCGGCGTGGGCTTGTCTAGCCATACTATTGAGTTTCTTGGCGAATGGAAACTCGTTTGCCAAACTCTTACATAGAGCCTGCATTTTTGCTCTGTTGCATTTTTCGGTGTCCATCCATAACCGCAAGCACTTATTTCTGACGAATTGTCCGGTACGGATTGCTTCATCAAGAGCTTGATATTGGTTTGGTGTTCCGTGCTTGAGTTTGGCTTCTCGAACTAACATGGCTACAACTGGGAAATATACTGATATTTTACCACAAAATTTCTTGGGTAAATTCGCCCTAAAGGGCCCGGAGCTTTAGTGAGGAGCTTTAGACCCAAAGATTTCGGTAATGTAGCTGGAACAACCGACACAATGCGCGATTGGAAGTAGCTAAGATACATGCCAAAATTAGCGATGCCCATTCAACTTCTTGCACAAGCTGACTGGCTAAATCCAGCCAACATATCAATTACTGAAGTTGCTCTAACGTTTTTTGTATCTGTTGATAAATCCTTATTTTATTTTGTTTTTGATAAAGACTTGCCGCCTTTTTCAAATCGTCAATTGCTTTTGCTGAATTTTTTTGATGATGATACGCCATGCCACGATTAGCGTAAGCGGCTGCATACTCAGGATCCATAATAATGGCTTGATTATAATTTTTTATCGCTTCTTCAAATTCTCTTTTTTGAGCACTTTCTACCCCTAAATTATAGTAAAGTTTAGTCAAGGTGATTTCTGTATATTGATAACTTGGCGTTTTAAGTTTTCCTTGTTGTAGCAATATTTCTTTTGCTTGTTGCAAATCATTAATTGCTTCGTTTAAATTTCCTTTTTTATAATGAGCAATTCCTCGATTTAGATAAGCTTTACCAAAATCTGGATTAATCTTGATAGCTTGATTTAAGTCTTTAATAGCTTCCTCAAACTCTCCTTGTTCCTTGTGATTATTTCCTTGTTTTAAGTAAGATGAAGCTGACTTTTCTGCTAGAACAGTTTGTGGCATAATCGCCAGGGTTGCTAACGCTGGGAGTATACTAGCAGCAAATCTAGGATAGTGTCTCATGGTTTGATCCCTAATACTTTGTCGTTTCGTTTCACTAACTACTCTGACTAGTTGAAGTTTGATAATATTAACCTTTACCTCGTTTCAAAGTTAATAAAATCTATCAAAGGTTATAAAAATCAATTAAAAAGATTAGTTATATATTTTTTTGATATAATATTAAAAATACTCAAATAAACAATGAAAAGATTAATTATTGTCGGGATCATCCTATTTTTGTTTTTAGTTGGCAATACTGTCATTGCAAAAACTTGTGAAAATAAAGGAAAAATTCCGTATCAGAATGCTGAAAATAATTTTGCTTTACTGAAAAACGATACTAATAATATTCAACACTTAAAAAAACTCAATTCGTATAACCCTCAACAAGAAGATTTACCAATAAAGTTTGATCATATAGAACAAGACATCGCTCAATTAAATCAGATTCTCGACCAATATCAACAGGTTCCTGAATGCTCAAGTTATTACATTGAAGCGGATAGACAAATATCAAAAATTAGGGAATATCTTAAAAAATTAAATCAAATGATTAGCGAAGCATAAAAACAGAAAAGAATTTGTTGCAAGCATCCTCATTAAAGGGTTGGGCTTTTAGTCGTTAGAGTAGATCCAAAATCAAAATTACAAGGAAAGGAAACGATGCATCTAACATTAAATATTTGGCGACAAGCTAATCCCCATGTTGAAGGAGAAATGGTGAGCTATGAACTCGATAATGTTTCTTCCGATAGCTCGTTTTTGGAAATGCTGGATGTACTCAACGAGAAGCTATTACAAGCAGGAGAAGAACCAGTTGCCTTTGACCATGACTGTCGGGAAGGAATTTGCGGCAGTTGCTCTTTAACTATTAATGGTATCCCCCATGGTCCTGAAAAGGCGACTACTGCTTGTCAACTTTATATGCGCCATTTTCGCGACGGTGAAACAATCACAATTGAACCTTGGCGAGCTAAACCGTTTCCTGTGATTAAAGACCTAATTGTTGACCGTTCTGCCTTTGATGAGTTGATTCAATCCGGCGGCTTTATTACTGCCCGGACAGGAAGTGCCCCTGAAGCGAACCAAATGCCGGTTCCCAAAGAGGTTGCTGATGATGCCATGGATGCCGCTGCTTGTATTGGTTGCGGGGCTTGTGCGGCAACTTGCAAAAACGGATCGGCAATGCTCTTTGTCGGCGCAAAAGCGGCTCATCTCAATAGCCTACCTCAAGGGCAAGCAGAAAAAGATGAGCGTGTTGTTGGTATGGTTAAGAAAATGGATGAGTTAGGATTTGGCAACTGTAGCAATTATGGGGAATGTCAGGCAGTGTGCCCAAAAGAAATTAACCTCGATGTGATTTCTAAATTAAATCGTGACTACGCGATCGCGCAAATACGGCGTTTTTTCAAGGGAAAAAATCATCAAACTTCCTAATTAGCCCATCAAATTAAATATCAACGATGACCTCTCAATTCACCCCAACTGATTCTAACCTTTACGAACAAGATTATCAGCAATGGCTAGAGCAAACAATTTCTCAGTTACAAAACCGCACTTTTCATCAACTTGATTTAGATAACTTAATTGAAGAATTAGAAGACATGGGAAAGGCGGAAAAAAATGCTCTTGCTAGCAATACGACGATTCTGTTGATGCATTTGCTGAAATATATTTATCAACCGAATAAACGTAGCAGTTCTTGGCGAAGAACCATTGTGGAACATCGACGACGCATTCTTCGCGCTTTCAAGAATAGTCCCAGTCTAAAACCCTATTTTGAGACTATATTGGATGAGTGCTATGCAGAAGCTCGGGTTGATGCAGCAACAGAAACCCAATTACCTATTGATACCTTTCCCCAAAACTGTCCGTTAGCAATTGAAGATGTCTTGAATCCTGAATTTTTACCTGAGTGATTTTTGTGGTTTGAAGTGACTAACTATTAAATTATAGTAGATTTAGAAATTTTCGGATCTCGAATCCTCGCGCTTTCTGTGCTATCCTTCCTCAATCCACTATCGCTGAGATTGAGGACTGCCGCACTTTAGTTCAAAGGGAAAAAATGACCACAACACTGAGCAATCAAGTCGCCTTAGTTACTGGTGCCACCCGAGGCATTGGCAAAGGCATCGCCATTGGCTTGGGAGAAGCCGGGGCAACGGTTTATATTACCGGTCGAACTCTTAATTCCTCTGAGACGCAATCTGGCAGTCTTACTGAAACACAACAAGCAGTGGAACAAGCCGGTGGGAATTGCATTCCGGTACAAGTGGATCACAGCGACGATGAGCAGGTCAAACGCCTGTTTGAGCAAATTGACCGGGAACAAAACGGACAACTTGACGTCTTGGTCAATAATGTATTTGCCGGTGTCAGCGCGATCGCGCAAGCCTCGGAAACGCCGTTTTGGGAGCATGATCCCAGTCTTTGGGATGCAAGCAATAATGTCGGGTTGCGCAGCCATTATGTGGCAAGTATTTTTGCGGCGCGGATGATGAGCAAGCGTCAGCAGGGATTAATTTGTACGATTTCTTCTTGGGGCGGCATGTCTTCCATTTTTAATGTCGCTTATGGGGTAGGAAAAGACGCCTGCGATCGGTTGGCTGCAGAAATGGCAAGAGAGTTAAAATCAAACAATATTGCCTCAGTGGCAATTTGGCCAGGCATTGTTGGGACAGAACAGATTGCCAAGTTTGCTGAGGAAATGAAGGAACAAGAGAATATTGATCCGCAATATTCTGTGATGCGCGATCGTTATAATTGGGAAACGCCCTTACTAACAGGACGTGTTATTGCCACCATGGCTGCTGATGCCAATGCCATGAGTCGGACCGGGAAAGTGCAAATTGTTGCGGAACTGGCGCAACGGTATAAAATAAGAGATCAAGATGGCAATCGTCCAGTTTCTTTGCGTTCTTTAAAGTTTATTATTCCTTCTGCTGTCCCAGCTTTGAGAAAATCTCCTTGGCTGATTCCGGATGTGAAAGTTCCTTGGTTTATCCTACTGCTAGGAATTTTACCGTCTCCGAAAATTTAAAGTTTTCATTGGTGAGCTTAACGATTGCCAGGCTACCTCATCAACTGTAATCAATTATCAGTTTGAAAGTGATGTGATTGCATAGAAAGCAAGATATCATCGATTTATTATCCCCTGCGTTCAGTTGCAGATTAGGCCTTCTCCAACAGAAGGTGTAATCTCTAAATTATCTATCCTCTAGCTTAACTTGTCATTACTCGACATTCGTAGGGAGTTCTGGGCGAAAATCACCTAAAATTTGAATGAATACTAACGAAACCTACCTCAATCACCCTACTTTTGGATTACTATACCGAATTTGTACCATTGATCCGAACCGAGAAATGTTTACAACCCTTTATGCTCAACGTCTCTTTTTTTTGGTGACTACTAGTGAGGCAGGGTTATCTTTTGAACCGAAAACTCGTTCCGAAGCCCGCTTAATTATGGAAAATCGGTTGCGGAAACTACGTCGTGAGGGGGCAAAAGACGAGTATGCAGCTTTGAACGAAACCTATAAGCGTATTTTTCAATGACGGGTAACATCACAAAACGGATTCAAGAACTTCATCAAACTCTCCCCCCAAAGGTTAGGTTAATTGCAGTTACAAAAACTGTATCGGCTGATGCCATCCGAGAAGCCTATGCGGCAGGAATTCGCGATTTTGGTGAAAATAAAATTCAAGAAGCGCTTGCCAAACAAGAACAATTGCAGGATTTAACCGACATTTGTTGGCATTTTTTGGGGCATTTACAAACCAATAAAGCCAAACTCGCTGTGAGTCATTTTCACTGGATTCATACCTGCGATCGCATGAAACTTGCCCAACGCTTGAATCGTCTTGTGGAAGAATTAGACATTACGCCACCCAATCTTTTATTACAAGTGAAACCTTTGCCAGATCCGGATAAATATGGTTGGACGATTCCAGAGTTGCTAGAAGCCCTTCCCACGCTCGAAACCTACGAACAACTCAAATTTAAAGGATTGATGACAATTCTGCCTCTAAATCAGTCAACAGAAGAAACCAAAGTTGGTTTTGAAAAAGTCCGTGATTTAGCTCAACAAATCAACGCTAAAAATCTATCTAATATCTCCCTGGATGAACTTTCTATGGGAATGTCTGCTGATTATCAAATGGCCATTGAAGCTGGGGCAACTATGATCCGTTTAGGACGAACGATTTTTGGTGAACGTCCCATTTAATTAGAAAAAATTTAGTAAAATATTGTTCAATTTCAAAAAATAGGAGTAAAATTAGCGTGAACTTCCTAATAGAAGTGATCGGTGCTATTCCGCTCGCGAATGGATTAGCCAAAGGCGTTCAATTGTGTTAGAGATTACATTTCTTTCAAGAGAAAGCGTAATTTCTAACCCTTGTTCAAATTAATATTACTCAATTGTATCGGTTTGTGAAGGAGAAAACGCTGTGAGTAACATGTTTAACAAATTAAAAGATTTTGTAGGTTTAAATGAGCCCGACGAAGAATTTGAAGATTACTATGACGAGGAAGAAATGGAAGACACTAATTATTCTAGGCAAGAAATGGCCGCAGCGCCTCTAGAAAGTGAACGGCAATCTCGGCGTCGTTATCCGAATACCAAAGAACGCAATCAATTTACGGCAGAAGCCTCATCCGCTGCCAGTTCTCCCAAAAGCAATGTCATTGGAATGCCTGGCACTAATAATGGGGTTGATGAAATTGTCGTCTTTGAACCGGAATCCTTTGAAAAAATGCCAGAGGTCATTCAGGTGTTGCGGGAACGGAAAACGGTTCTTTTGAATCTCAATATGATGGAACCGGATGATGCCCAACGGGCTGTTGATTTTGTTGCCGGTGGGACCTATGCCATCGATGGCAATCAAGAGCGGATTGGAGAAAGCATCTTTCTGTTTACCCCGAATTGCGTTCAGGTCAGCAGCCGCTCTCATAGCACCCCGGCCATGGGTACTTCCCAAGCCGGCAGTCAAAGCAACGTTCACCAAATGAATCCTCCTGCCGGGAACTGGCAAAAACAGCAAGAGCCAATGGCTGAAGGAAACTGGCAAAGCCAGATCGCACAATGAGATACAATTAAACCGCATAGCAACGACAATCGAGTTCGTCAACAGTGTCTATACGGTTTGGAATGATCGGCGGCGGGGTCATGGGTGAAGCCATCCTATCCCGCCTTATTGCTCAAGAAATGTACTCTCCAGAAACGGTGTTGGTAAGCGACCCTTCACCGGAAAGACGGGAGGAATTAGCGCAACGTTATCAAGTTGAAGTTACCGATAGTAACCGCAAGGTCATGCAGTCGACTTCCGAAGTGCTGTTACTGGCGGTGAAACCCCAAGTTCTCCCTCGCATTGAAGCGGATTGGGACAGTATTAAAGAAAATCTAGAACATCGCCCGCTTTTAATTTCAATTTTGGCAGGGATTCCCATTTTACGTCTGAAAGCCGGGTTAGATCCCCTGCCAGTGGTTCGGGTGATGCCCAACACCAACGCCACGGTCGGGGCAAGTATGAGCGCGATCGCGCCGGGATCGGGATTGCGCCCGGAACAGTTAACTTTGGCCAAAACCATTCTTGGGGCCGTCGGCGAGGTGGTAGAAGTGCCAGAATCAGCGATGGATGCCGTGACGGGTGTGTCGGGTTCCGGCCCGGCTTATGTTGCTCTTCTGGTGGAATCCTTGGCTGATGGAGGCGTTGCAGCAGGGTTATCCCGTTCTGTGGCCTTACAGTTAGCCATGCAGACAGTTTTGGGAACGGCGACCCTGTTACAGGAAGAACAACTCCATCCCGCGCAACTGAAAGATCGCGTCACAAGCCCTGGCGGGACCACCATTGCTGGAGTGGCTGAATTAGAAGCCGGCGGCTTTCGTTCATCCGTTATTAAGGCGGTTCAAGCATCAAAAGCGCGATCGCAAGAACTTGGCAATAGCTAAAGCCTCTCCCTTCTGATGGATACTACTCAAAATCGTTATGAGTATGATATAGTTAGAACAGTTCGTAAAGGTTGCCAGTTAAGGAGTATTTCCCATGACAGAATGCCTCAGAGTCGGTCAACAAGCCCCAGACTTTAGTGCGACTGCAGTTGAAAACCAAGAATTCAAGACCCTAAAACTCTCCGATTTCCGCGGACAGTATGTGGTCTTATTCTTCTATCCCTTAGACTTTACCTTCGTTTGCCCCACAGAAATTACCTCCTTCAGCGATCGCGCTCAAGAATTCAAAGACATTAATGCCCAAATTATGGGCGTTTCCGTCGATAGCGAATTCTCCCACCTCGCTTGGATTCAAACTGAGCGCAAAAACGGCGGCGTCGGCGATCTAAATATTCCTCTGGTTTCCGACATCAAGAAAGAAATCAGCAGTGCGTATAACGTCCTGGATCCCGATGCAGGCGTTGCCCTCAGAGGATTATTCATCATCGACAAAGAAGGCGTTATCCAACACACCACCATCAACAATTTGGCCTTTGGCCGCAACGTTGATGAAGTATTGCGCACCCTGCAAGCTATTCAGTACGTTCAAGCCAATCCCGACGAAGTTTGCCCTGAAGGCTGGAAACCCGGCGAAAAAACCATGAATCCCGATCCAGTCAAATCCAAAGTTTACTTCGCATCAGTCTCCTAAATTTTCATCCCACGAAAGTGGCGAAGCGCCTCCGACTACATCGCGTCTGCGGTGAGTTGGGGAACGGGGTTCCCTTGAGTTTGGGCTCACAGTTTGGAGGAAATCTCCAAGCGAAGCCCACATCAGGGACTGAAGTCAACTCAGTAGCGACCCCCTTAATCGCCACTTGTTTTTCTCGCGATTCCTCTTTGCTTTTTCCAAAAGCTTGTGTTATTCTAGTTTAAGTCTGGGCGGTTAGCTCAGCGGTAGAGCGCCTGCCTTACAAGCAGGATGTCATTGGTTCAAATCCAATACCGCCCATTTGTTTCCCAATTAAATCAAATAACTTATATTAGAGTTGGAAGAAGAAATTGGCCACTGTGGCCAACTTTACCTTCCAATTGTTTCATCTTCGTTTAGAAGAAGCAAAATTTATAGTGATTGACAAATTTTTTTTGTGATAGAAGCGTCTTGACTGGTGTGGATAATATTCATTAACCGGAGTCCTAACTCCCAGTCGGAGAGTCCTTGGTTTTTATAATTAATGGCAATGGAAGCGGCTGGCGGATTAATGCGAACCTGTTTGACATGTTCATCCGCCTTTAAAGCTTGTTCTAAATGATGGGCAAAATCCGCATCCATGGCTAGCTGAGGCATTTGTAAACGGACTCGCCCAGGAACTGCGTGCGCGATCGCGTAACCTTGGAGATTTGCTGCCGATTCGGCGGTTTCTTCCTTTTTTTCTGGAGCAACGTTATTCTCTGCAACCAGTTGCGGCGCTTGTTGTTTGAGTTGCGTAAAAACTTGTCGCACCAAACTGGCAACTACTAAATTCACCAGTAACGCATTGGCACCTCGCAGTCGCAATCGACTGGTAATTAATAATCCCACTACCACCGGAAGAATGGTTTCCACTTCTCCATGTTCTTTTAAAAATGTACCAAGTTGGTAAGCTGTCTCTTCTGGAGAAAAATTATTCAAATCGCTGCTAGTCGTCGTTGTCGTCATGGTTAAAACTCCCTATTTTTTAAGAATAATTTAATTTGGGTTGAGATTAGTAACCGCTAATGATTTTTTTGACAATTATGCAGAATGACGGCATGTTTGATATCAGTTTGCTCGGAGGGTGCTCCTTGTTCTGAAACGGGAGTGCTATGAATTTGTGCTTGAGTCTGACTGTTTTTGGGAATCTGGCAAGAATGATCTGACAATCGATCATCAAAATCGATCCATTCATAAAATTCAATTGTATCAGGATCGCAGAAAGTACAGCCATGGCAATGGTCAGGAATTGGTAATTTGCGTACTCTTCCTTTTTGAACTAATGTATTGAGCATTTGGCGCAAAGCATTTCCATCCAGATGAAAATGTAATTCCATTTCTGCTAGAGAAACGCGATGATAGTCGAGGACAAATTCTTGGAGTTCCTTTAAAATCATTAGTACAACCTCAATTTATCAACAATTTTTGTATGAAGTGTCTATTATGTTAAAAAAATTAAAAGAAGCGCTAGTGGAGGCGCTTAATGATGAATATAAAGCTCGTGCGACTTATCAGCTTGTCATGGAAAGATTTGGCAAAATTAAACCGTTTATCAATATTCTTCAATCGGAAGAACGACATATTCAAGCGCTACTCCCCTTATTTGAAAAATATCAAATCCCCATTCCAGTTGATAACTGGAAAAACCGAGTAACAATTCCTGATTCAGTTGTTTCAGCCTGTCAAGCTGGCGTCGAAGCCGAAATCGAAAATGGAGAAATGTATCAACGGTTGTTAGCAATGACGGAAGGATATCCTGATGTCCAGCGCGTTTTTTTAAACTTGCAACGAGCCTCCCAAGAAAATCATTTACCTGCGTTTCAACGTTGTGTTCAACGATCAGGAAATACTGAGATTTATGGCGGACAAAAACGATGGCGCGGTGGTAGAAGACAGGGTTGCGGTTAAGATCATTATTATCTTAATTCCCTAGAAGTCCTACCACCGAAGTTTCGAAACTAAACTTGATTGCTCATGGTTGTTGTTTCTTGACCTCGATTCGCCGCCATATTGGCAATTTCGCGATCAATAAAGAAAATGCCTTGTCCTTCAGTGCCAATGAGTTTAATTTTGTCCAGAATACTTTTGAACAAAAATTCTTCTTGATGTTGTTCCGCGACATACCATTGCAAAAACTGAAGCGTCGCATAGTCCGGTTCTGTATTCGCTAAATGGACTAAATCATTAATTTTACTGGTAACCAGTTGTTCATGTTCATAAATTTGCTCGAACATATCCGTTAGAGACTGATACTCCGTTGGCGGGGCTTGCATGCCGCCAATGACAGCGAAAGCCCCGGTTTCTTGCAAATAGTTGAAGAGGCGGCGCATGTGCATCATTTCTTCATCGGCATGTTGACTTAAGAAGTTGGCACACCCTTCTAGGGAGTGATAAGCGCACCACGAACTCATTTGTAGGTAGAGGTGAGAGGAATAAATTTCCAGGTTGATTTGTTGATTGAGACGATCAATTGTGTTTTGAGATAGCATAGTTCAATTAATCTGTTTGACGAGTAATTTGTAAACAGGGATGGTCATGGGATGACACTGATTTAACCTAGCAAATCAATGACATTTGGTGGTTGTTGTTGGGCTTGGCGGTTGGTTGTTTACGCGATCGCGAGAAAATCGCCTGGAATTGCGAGATAGTTTCAGTAAGAAAATCGCTCCCCCCATGGCGATGACGCCGCCAATGATCCAAGCGGTAGAAAAACCGGGATGTTGCGAAAAAGTGGCAATTTGATAAAACATACTGGCCACCCAATAGCCTAAACCGGTTGTCCAAGCTGCAGCTAAAACAGTCCAACCGAGATTGGTTTCGCGGTAAATTGCCCCCGTTGCCGCAACGCAAGGAAAATACATCAGCACAAATAGTAAATAAGCAAAGGCCGCCGCGGTATTATCAAATCGTTGTGACATCTGGCCAAAGGTACCGACAGCAACCTCTTGTTCAACAGCATTGGATCTTGAACTTCGCCCACACTTAAGCCCAGGGGGTCCAGCATTTGATTGCCGAGATCCGCTAAATTAGCCGGAATACTGGCAAAAGCAGCAGCAATGCCACCCCAAAAGCTAAAAGGTTCTTCTGTTTCGGCTGATTCTGTTGCAACTTCCTCTTGCGCTAACTGACTGTAAAGGGAGTCAAGGGAACCCACCATTGCTTCTTTCGCAAAAACACCGGTAAAAATCCCAACTGTGGCCGGCCAATTTTCTTGACGCACGCCCATGGGGGCAAAAATTGGGGTAACCGCTTGACTGGTTGCCGAAAGGACAGAATCTTTACTGTCTTGTTGACCGAAAGACCCATCAGTGCCAATGGAATTGAAGAAACTCAAAACCAGCACCATCAGCACAATCACTTTACCGGCTCTCAGTAAAAATCCTTTCAGTCGATCCCAGGCGCGAATGACGACCCCTTTCGGTTTGGGAATGTGATAGGGCGGCAACTCCATGACAAAGGGGGCTGCTTCTCCTTGCATGATGGTGTTTTTCATGATGATGCCGGTAAAGATAGCCGCAGCAATGCCGATGATATAAAGACCAAATACCAGATTTTGTCCGTTGCGCGGGAAAAAGGCAACGGCAAACAGCGCATAAACCGGCAATCTTGCCCCACAAGACATAAACGGATTCATCATAATGGTCATGAGACGATCGCGCTTATTTTCTAAGGTTCGCGTGGCCATAATCGCCGGAACATTGCAACCAAACCCGACCAGCATGGGCACAAACGCTTTCCCCGGCAAACCAATCAACCGCATTACCTTATCCATAACAGCCCAATCGTTGGGACAGAATATCAGTATCAATATCCAATATCCAACTCGCGATCGCGCGCCACATCCATCATGTTAAGCGTGGCAACCAT
>JBDGQV010000084.1:12790-16103 GCA_042218725.1 Halothece sp.
CAATATCCAACTCGCGATCGCGCGCCACATCCATCATGTTAAGCGTGGCAACCATGGGAACGCGCATCTCCATGATCTGTGTGGTGAGATAAAGGTTGCGTTCTAAGTTGGACGCATCCACAATATTAATCACGAGATCCGCTTCCCCAGACAAGAGATAATCTCGCGCAATTAATTCATCAAGTCCTGAATCTTGATCTTCGCCATCTAGGGAATACACCCCCGGTAAATCAATAACGGTAACTTCCGTGCCGTCGTATTTATATTTTCCTTCTTTGCGGTCAACCGTAACACCGGGCCAATTTCCGGTTCGTTGATTTGTCCCGGTTAGATCATTAAAGAGCGTGGTTTTACCACAATTCGGATTGCCAATTAACGCGATTGTCTGTTTTTTCATGTTGGTCCTTAGTCATTGGTTCCTTAGTCATTTGACTGCTTTAAGCTTTTGCTTTCTAAAACACTTCTTCAACCAGTAGCGTCGCCGCTTCATCCTTGCGCAAACTCAATTTAAAGCCCCGCACCAGAATTTCTACGGGATCACCGAGAGGCGCAACCCGCGTAACAGTAAATTCCGTACCAGGGGTGAGTCCCATTGCCAATAACTTTTTCTTGTAGGCTTTTTGCGTGGGATTGTCAGTAGCTTCAAAAGGAGCCACTTTTCCTTGCTGATTCACTTGCAAATCTTTCAGTGTTGTTTTCTGAGTTTCCATATCATTCACTTGTTCCACCTCGACGAGATAATCAAACGGTTGATCGGAGACGAGAATCCGCTTAGCCATGCTGCCATCAATTCCAATGCGACTGTCGCCAACCCCCACAACCACATTGCCAGCTAGATTCTGCAGGACTTGAATTGCCATTCCCGGTGCCAATCCCATTCCTACTAGCCGATTGATGCCATCTTTGCTTTCATAGCCCGCAATCCAGAGTTGATCGCCAACTTGAGCCTTAGCTAGTGCCATCAGGGAGCGTTTTTGCCGCTTGTTTTCTGTGTTTCCGTGACGATGTCGATGACGGTGTTGTCCTTGCTCTCTCTTTCCCCGATCCATTGCCTTACTCCGTAATTAAATAAATTGATTGAAGTTGGAATCACTCCCAGCCTGATTGCTAGCCTCCTCGACAACCAATGTCACCATTACTTGATTGGCAATTCCTGCCGCTAAGCCAATGGAGTCCTCTTGAATGCCGATAATCACCGAACCGCTTTCTCTGTGACTGATGACTTCTCCTTCTGAACCTTGGGTTAACCCCATCTTTCTCAGTCGATGAATCATATTCTGACTAGTGAGAATTTTTTGAATCACGACGCGATCGCCAACTTGCGTTGTTGATAGGGGAAATATTTGCTTGGTTCCGAACTCGCTTGGTGCTGGTTCTGGCACACAATTACCTCGATCCCAGTTTTCTGTTTCTCCAATAAAGGCAAACTTTCCTCGCTGACGTCTGCGGTGCCGTTGCTGTCTATGATTGGGTCGGTCGTCCATGATTGCGTTTTCCCCTTCACTCAAAACTGTTATCTAACCCAAGATGACTGAACTTTAGTTAGCGTTGAAGCAATTGGTTGGCTTAGAAGTTTAAGTTGATTCAGTCAACTAATTAAAAACAAACTATTGCAAATAACTATTATTTATTTGCGTAATTTAGTGATAACACGGTCAACTAGATACGCTAGACCCCCTTAAGAAACTTTTAATCTTCTCTCACAAATAAAATAAAGAAATATGAAGAGGCTCTGCAATTAGCATCAAAGAAGTTGATCCCATTGTTCAATTTATTGCAAATTATTATAAACTAGTTATCGTTTATTGCCAGTAAGATTGCAATTTGTCGCTACCCATTTATTGAAACCAAAAGATACTTATGCGATTGAATCAAACATCTCTTTCCTTGATTGCTTCCCTACTTTGCACACCATTATGGGGAGGAATGGTTGCCAACGCTGCGCCACTGCCAACTGAGACAAGACTGACACAAGCATCAGTTCAATCCTTGCTCAACCAAGGAATCCAACAATATAATGATGGTAATTATCAACAAGCGGTTACGCATTTCAGTGACGCTATCGACCAAAATGCTGATCAAGCAAAAGCCTTCTATTATCGCGGTATCAGTTACTTAGAACTGGGAAAACAACAGAAAGCTATCCAGGATTATACTCGCGTCATTGAACTGAAACCAAAAAACGCTCAGGCTTACTACGAACGGGGCATTGCCTATACCCAACAAGGAAACTACCAAAACGCGATCGCGGACTATGATCGCGCCCTAGAACTGGAACTAGAAAAGGCTAGTGTGTATCTTAACCGCGGCATTGCCCATAGCCAACAAGGCAATTACCAAAAAGCCCTTTCGGATTATACGCAAGCCATTGAACTGAATGACGAAATGGCTGGTGCTTATGCTAACCGTGGGGTGACTCGGGCATCCCTTGGCAAGCAAGAAAGCGCGATCGCGGATTTAGAAAAAGCGGCAGAACTCTATCAAAAACAGGGTAATCAACAACGGTACCAAGTTGTCCAACAGCGCCTGCAACAGTTGCAACAAAGGTCGAATTCTAGCGATTCAGGCATTTGATATCCTCGCCAGCCTGAAGCCGGAGCACAGCGTGAGGATGGCGATTCCATCTCCCCCTAACGCGATACATTTAAGTCTTCTCGGAAACGGGCTGACTGTTTATGTCTGCGCTTCTTAAACTTGGGAGGTTTGACTGTGCTAGGCGCGATCGCGCGCCTCATTGATTAAAATCAAAAATAAGTTAATTTAAGAAAACGCTTATGAAGACTCTAACTGACTACCAAATTATCTTACGCCCTGATGACAATGGAACATTTGTTGCTTATGTTCCTGCCATTGAGGGGTGTCATGCGTGGGGAAAAACTCCTGAAGAGGCTCGCTCAGAATTAAATTATGTGTTTGAAATGATTCGCGAAGAGTATCTAGAAGCGGGACAATCCTTACCAGATGATGTGGAAATAACGATTTCCCATGCCAGCTAAAGCAAAAACCTTAGAAAAGGTTGCGAAGAAACTAGGGTTTCAGAAAGTTCGGCAAAAAGGAAGTCATGCTCGTTGGAAGCATCCAGATGGACGTTCCACAACTATCCCGATTCATGGAAATGCTGAAATTGGGGGTTGGTTATTTCAAGAGATTCTTAAGCAATTAGGAATTACAGAAGAAGAATTCAATAATCTCAAATAGCGATCAAAATAGAACTGCGATCGCGCTATTGCCAATCCAGATGCTCATTCACTGGAAACTTCATGATCGCGCACAAGCTTCTCCACATCCCGTAAAACGGGAAACAAATAGCCAC
>JBDGQV010000085.1:0-6613 GCA_042218725.1 Halothece sp.
ACTGAATTTCTATCGTTTGTCTAGCCAAAGGGTATAAATTGAGGCGTTAAGATAGAGTCTGAGCTGTTTCCACCGAGTGAGGAAAAATTGTGCTACTTTGCAAAGGGTTTGAAGTAGAAATATACACGGGAAAACCCGATGGAACCATTGTTGGTCTTTCGGATCGGATTGTAAGAGATTTACAGGGATTTGTCCGCGAACCGGACAGTCGGAATGTGGAGTATACCACTGCCCCTCTATGCTGTTACGAGCGCCTGCTATGTTCTTTAGTGCGTCCTCGCGTGCAACTTCGCAATTATCTCAAAACGCAAGGGGACTACACATTAATTCCGGGCAGTACATTATCCCTAGGCGGCAGCGATCAATTTTATCGCTCAGATCCACAAAACCCCTATCACCAATATATTGAGGACACTTACGGCACGAAAGTGGTAACTGCCAGTATTCATATCAATGTTGGCTTTGACGATATGGAAAAATTAATGCAAGCGTGTCGCCTCATTCGCTTGGAAGCCCCGTTATATTTAGCCCTAAGTGCCTCCTCTCCGTTTCTGGATGGTCAACCGACGGGATATCATTCCACGCGCTGGGCAGTATTTCCGCAAACCCCCTCCTATGTTCCCCTGTTTGAAGATCATGCCCATCATATCCGTTGGGTAAATGAACAATTGACTAAGGGAACCATGCAAAATGTGCGTCATCTCTGGTTATCTGTTCGCCCGAATGGGGAACATCGACCCTATAATTTGAATCGCTTAGAATTGCGCATTTGCGATTTAATGGTGGATCCGATCGCGCTATTAGCAGTAACAGCCCTTTTAGAAGCCCGTCTCACCCAGATGCTGCTAACGCCGGATCTCGATCCATTACTGCAAAGTCAGTTGCCTGCCCAAACCCGTGCCGAAGACTTAGTCGCGATCGCGTATGATAATGAGAAAGCCGTTGCGCGTAATAGTTTAGCGGCCGAAGTTCGCCATTGGCAAAATGGACGACCGATTATTGTGGAAGATTGGATCCAAGATATCTATAACCAAGTCTATCCCATTGCCAAAGCCAAAGGATTTAGTTGTTTCCTGTCTCCGATACAGAAAATTCTACGGGAAGGCAATACCGCCCAAAAATGGTTGCGGCAATATGAAAAAGGTCTCAGCCCTCAGGAAATTCTCAGACAAGGCATTGAACTTACCCGACTAGAAGAAGCCGAATTAGAAGATAAACTCTGTCAGCAGGTGATTGCAGTGTGATGTTACAGTCTCTAGACTTATCCCTCTCTCTCGATAAATCCGACTATCGGGAGAAAATGAACGATTTAATGTATGAACTGCGATCGCTGCATACCGAGTGCTGGCAAAAACGCCTAACTCTAATTATTGTTTTAGAAGGTTGGGCGGCGGCAGGCAAGGGCAAAATTTCCCAAAAACTTGCCACTTGTATGGATCCGCGAGGCTTTACCTTACATCCCATTGTTGCCCCGACTCCACAAGAACAACAATATCCGTTTCTCTGGCGATTTTGGCAAGTTCTTCCGGCAAAAGGGAATGTTGCTCTCTTCTACCATAGCTGGTATACCCATGTTTTAGAAGATCGCTTATTGGAAAAAGTTCGAACCAATGATGTTGCCCATCGTATCCAAGCGATTAATTCCTTTGAACACCAACTCACCGCCAATGGGGTTGCCATTGCTAAATTTTGGATTCACCTCAGCCAAAAAGAACTGAAAAAACGACTCAAGAAATACGCCAAAGATCCGCTAGATTCATGGCGCGTGCGTCCAGAGGATTGGCAACAACATAAATATTACCAGCAATACACCTCCCTTGCCGAAGAAATGATCACTCAAACCAGTACAGGTGTGAATCCTTGGACGTTAATTTCAGGAGACTGTCAACGTTGGGCGCGAGTGCAAGTTCTTAGCCAGATTGCAACCACATTAAAGAAACTATTAGAACATCAAAAAACAACCGTTTCTCCCACTATTAATTCACCAATAATTAATCCCGCAAAAAGCAATTTTGATGCGCTTTCTCAAGTCGGTTTAAGCTTGAGTTTATCAAAAAAAGCCTATAAAAAACAAATTAAAAAACAACAACTGCAACTGCGCCAACTGCAACGGAGTATTTATGAACGAAATGTACCTGTTTTAGCCCTTTTTGAAGGTTGGGATGCCGCTGGGAAAGGCGGGGCAATTAAACGCTTAACCGAAGTTTTAGATCCCCGCAGTTATCGCGTTTATCCCTTTGCTGCACCTACTGATGAAGAAAAGGCGCATCATTATTTATGGCGATTTTGGCGTAAACTTCCTCCTGCGGGAACCATTGGCATTTTTGATCGCAGTTGGTATGGGCGCGTGTTAGTGGAACGAGTAGAAGGATTAGCAACTAACTTAGAATGGCAGCGGGCTTATCAAGAAATCCATGACTTTGAAACGCAGTTAGTTCATCGTGGCTATGTATTGCTGAAATTTTGGTTGCATATTGATCCGGATGAACAATTAAAACGATTTCAAAAACGGCAACAAGATCCTTTCAAGCAACATAAAATTACCGAAGAAGATTGGCGGAATCGAGAAAAGTGGGATTCCTATGAACTGGCAGTCAATCAAATGATTGAACAAACTGATAGCGCGATCGCGCCTTGGACAATTATTCCTGCGAATGACAAATATTATGCTCGTGTGAAAGTCATTGAAAGTTTAACGAGCGCGATCGAAGAGAAACTTATTTCTTAATTTTTTGCTTGATTAAAACATTTAGTTTCCAGACTTATCTAGAGAGTTAAAAAAGAGGAGCAAAAAGGAAAAATAGAGATGACAGGAGGATTCAAAAGCGCAGCTAGTAAACAAGTTTTCCAATCTATTTGGAATAAAGCAAAAGAATTTTTCGAACATTCTCAGAAAAAATCACAATTCTTTAGTGCTGCCCAAAAATACTACCAGCATTATCAAGCTCGACATGGCATTGTTAAAGTATTAACGATGCGAGAACCGACTAACTTAGACTCTATCTATACAAGTGTTCGAGTACTTGATCGTGTAGAAATTCAACAATTTGAGTCAATAGAAGGATTAGAGGAACAATATAGGGCAAGAAAAGAACGGGGCTTATTTCCCCAAAAAGAGGATGAACAGGAAAAGCAACGAGGAATTGAGATTGCTCAACAAAAGCAATATCTAACTGTTTTAGGTCAACCTGGAGTGGGAAAAAGTACGTTCCTAAAAAAAATGGGATTAGAGGCACTTCAAGGAAGATACTGGCAATTTGAAGTTAAAACTCAGCAAGGTGAGAAAAAAGTTGAAGAACGTCCTTGTATTCCGGTACTTTTAGAGCTTAAACGTTTTGATGTCAACAAGTCTATCAAAACTGCAATTGTAGAAGAACTTGCTAACTGTGGCTTCCCAGAATTTGAAAAACCAGTGGAAAAATGGCTCAATGAAGGACAATTACTAGTTTTATTTGATGGTTTAGATGAAGTACCTAGCCAGTCCCGCGATCAAGTAGTTACAGCAATTGAAGATTTTGTTGATCGCTATCCGTATAATCGTTATATTGCTTCTTGCCGGACAGCTGCCTATCGCTCAAAATTTCGACGCTTTACTGATGTAACTGTTGCTGATTTTGATGATGAACAAGTCAAGCAATTTATCTATAATTGGTTTAATTATGAAGAAGATGAACAAGCCGAAACCGCAAAACAATTCTGGCAATTATTACAAAAACCTGAGCAAGCATCAGCAAAAGAATTGGCGCGAACGCCTTTATTATTAACATTTCTCTGTCTAATTTATCAACGATCCCAAGTTATTCCACCGACACGTAGCTCTTTATATGGAAAAGCATTAAACATTCTCTTGGAAGAGTGGGCAACGGAAAAACAAGTTCAGCGAGATGAAATTTATCAAGGACTACATCCAGATTTAGAAATTGAGTTACTTGCTGAAATCGCTTATCCAAACTTTAAAGAAAATCGCCTCTTTTTCCATCGTGAGGACATACTGGAAACAATTACTGAGTTTCTAAGTGATCGATTGGATGCACCCAAGTACTTGAATGCAAAAGCTGTTTTACAAGCTATTGAAGAACAACAAGGAATTTTAGTAGAGCGCGATGAGGGAATATATTCGTTTTCACACCTAACCCTACAAGAATATCTAACTGCTTATTACATTGTGACAAATCAACTTGAGGAAGAAATAGTTGATGAACACCTTACTGATGATCGCTGGCAAGAAGTATTTTTGCTAGTTGCCGGTTTAATGAAAGGTCGAGTTTCTCAGTTACTTCAAAAAATGGCAGAACGCACAAAGGATTATCTTGAGAGTGACAAATTACGAGAATTGGTTAAGTCGGCAGACTCAGCAACAACTGGTTCTAGTGGAAATTACAAGCCAGCTACTAAACGAGCAGTTGCCATTTTAACTCTTTTATCTATATCTATTTTTCATCAAGGAATTCCTGTATCTATAGGAGACTCTGTCAACTTTGCTATGTATCTTGGTCTTCCTCACAATCTTAGGTTACTGGAACTTCCCGTAAAATTTCCAGCTTCTTACGAATTTCTCCGCGAAATTGAAAAATTGAACATTTTTAGTACTTTTATGTTTTCAAATCTTATTCGTAAATTAGAAAAACGATCAGAAACCACATTAACTCCTGCCATACGTAATGAAATTTTCAATACTTTTGATTTAGATCCAAGTATCGCTGAATTATCAAGAGAAGAGGATGATGCTCTGAAAAAATATATTAAAGCTAACCTACTAATAGTAAAGTGTAAAGAAGCTAGTGTTGCCTTATCAGGAAAAGCATGGCAACCCATTGAAGATAATCTTTTAAAGCTTAATTAATTATTTGTATATTTTTTATTTATTCCCTCAAATATTGCCAAGATTCGTTAAAAATTAAGAGAGCGCACCTCTAACTTTTATCGTAGGAGTAATAGGGCGCGATCGCGCTTTGGATAATTCTTCTTACTAAGCTCGTGTCAAATTAATTGAAATCAAGTAGGATGAAAGACAACAGGTAAAGGTTTGATAGTCCAGGACAAATAACTCCTTGCCAAACAATGAATCCAACCACTTCCCATCAAGTCAGTTTACAAGAATATCTTAATCGACCAGAAGAACGTTGCGAACTTGTTGATGGAGCATTGAAACCCAAAGTGTCACCCAAATTTAAACACTCAAAAACCCAAGGTCGTTTGTATCGATTGCTTGATGAGTGGTGTGAAAACCAAAAGACAGGTCGCATTCTTCCTGAGTGGGGAATTGTTCTCAAGCGAAAGGAAAATGATTGGGTACCGATTCCTGATTTGACCTATGTCTCTTACGAGCGCTTATCTTCAGAATGGGATGAAGATGCCCTCTGTCCAGTGTTGCCGGAATTGGTAATTGAAATTATCTCTCCAGGTCAAACCTTTGGCGAATTGACGGAAAAAGCTGAAGACTACCTTAGTGCTGGCATTGAGCGGGTTTGGATTGTTGATCCCAAAGCGCAAACTGTTACGGTTTTCCGCAAAGAAGGAGGATTTGAGACGCTACAAAATAATGAATTAATTGTTGATTCGCTACTGCCGGAATTAAACCTTCCAGTTGCTCGTATTTTTAGTTAGTTTAAGCCAGAAATATCAATCAATTATTGGCAAAGTTGCTTAGAGAAATAGTTCGCGTTTAGTGTAATAAAGAAATTCCTTTCAACAGTTGGAGATAGCAGAGCGCGATCGCGCCAAATACTTGCTTTATCTGAAGGTATCGCACAATCTCCCAATCTTTGCCCGTGAAACATGACTTCTTCAGCAACGCCAGGTAATGAGTCTCAACTCCCCCTTTTACCTCCTTTAGAAAACGGCGATCGCTTGCTGCGTCCGGAATTTGAGCATCGTTATCAAGCCATGCCGGAAATCAAAAAAGCAGAATTAATTGAAGGAGTCGTGTACATGGCATCCCCGTTGCGCTTTCAATCCCACGCGGAACCGCATGGGCGTTTCATTACTTGGTTGGGGGTTTATCAAGCTGCGACGCCTCATATCCAAATGGGGATTGAACCAACGGTACGCTTAGATATTGAGAATGAACTGCAACCTGATGGTGTCTTACTCATCAGCCCTGACTGTGGCGGTCAATCAAGATTCGGTGAAGAGGGCTATTTAGAAGGAGTGCCCGAATTAGTGGTAGAAGTGGCAACCAGCAGTGCAACGATTGATTTAGTAGATAAAAAACGAGCGCATCGGCGCAGTGGCGTGCAAGAATATATCGTTTGGCAAGTGTTTGACCAAAAAATTGATTGGTTCCGTTTTCAAAATAGTGAGGATTTGACTTTAAATCCGGATCAAGAAGGAATCATCGCGTCTCAGGTTTTTCCTGGGTTGCGTTTAGATGTTTCTGCAATGCTGAATGGAAACCTGCAACAAGTTTTAACTGCTTTGCAGGCTGGTATTAATTCCATACCGCATCAGGCATTTATCGAACAAATGTCAAATTATCATTAGAATCGATCGCGCCTTAAAAGTCATTTTGCCTATTTTGAACAAGCAGAAAGTACTCAAGCAATCCTTTTTCCGGTTGGGTTGTTGACTGAACACAAATTTCTCGCTAAAACTATTTAGACTTGCTCATTTA
>JBDGQV010000086.1:0-2379 GCA_042218725.1 Halothece sp.
GGATCGGTTTCGGTCCAAGGATACAGCCAAATTTGGTCATCTTTAACGGCTACATGGACTAATTTTAATGGCCGATCTGCAGGACCCCGTTCTACGGAACCATCAGGGGCGAAGCGAGAACCATGACAGGGACATTGAAACTGTTCGGCGTTTTCATTCCAAGGAAAGGTACAGCCCAAGTGGGTACAGTTATCGACAATGCCCTTTTCATCGAGCGTTTGTCCTTCTTTAACGGTTAAATAAGTGGGTTCCCCTTCTAAGCCGGAAACTAGTGCCCGTGTTCCCACCGGTTCGCTTAAAATCTGACTGGCTGGAATCGGATTGCCTAATTTATCTTTGGCGATAATGCCTGCTTCATCTTCCCCTTGGGAGGGTGGCGTTAAAGATTTTGCAACCGGATAGAGCGCTGCCCCGGCTGTACTAGCAACGACAGCGCCGGTTAAAAAGTTAAGCAGTTGTCGTCTAGAAAGAGACGGGGCATCATTTTCGAATGGAATACTATTGGTATTATCCATTGACAGTCACCTCCTACATGATCTTTTACATTTTCTAATATAACTAAACTGTAAAATAATTACAAAGTATTATAAGATAGAATTGGAAGCCTTGATTGCAGCAACCGATGAGGAATCCTAGAAGGCAATACTTCTCGTTTAAAGGGGGTGCTGATTGCTAGAAATAGGGAAAAGGGCCAAGGGTAAGGGTTAAAGGATAAAATGGCAACAAAGGGTCAACAGGGAAACCAGAGTGAGTTCTAATGGGAGCGCGATCTTTCCCTTACGATAAAGATTCTAACTGTTGGACAACTTGCGTTAACTCCTCAACAATGGGAGTGACTTCTCGTTGACGGAACGCATTGGTTAAGGCGCGATAATACCAGAGAGTGCCCTCCTTTTTCCCTTGAAACCGCTGCCAAATTTCCTCTCCGATGACGCGATAATCTTTAATAATGGAACTGGCATTATGCACTTTATCAGCAGCTGAAACTAAAGCCGCTTCAGAAGACATCTCTGGAATGTGGGCAATATAAGCCTCTTTCCGTTCTCGCCACGGCGGTTTGGGAATTTCATCAGCATCAGTGCAAGCTTCGACAATTCTGGTAACTCTTTCGCCGAAATCGTGGAAAATTTTATCTCGGGTGGCAATCCCGCCTTGATCTTCGATCGCGTCGTGAAGTAAGGCCGCGATCGCGCAATCTTCATCGCCGCCATATTCCAGCACCAAACTGCACACCCCCAGTAAGTGTGTCATGTAGGGAACATTCGATCCTTTTCGCACTTGTTCTCGGTGCAAGTCGCTGGCAAAGGTCAGGGCGCGATCAAAACGAGAAGAGAGTTGCATCATTTATAGACGTCTAAGATTTCGAGATTGCTGGTATTTCAATAAGGTAACGCCTGCCAAAATGACTGACAAGATAATGCCGGCGACAGAGATTAAGGGAATCTCCCAATGACGGATGGCAATGGCAACCAAGGCCCAAACAAAGACTGCAGTAAAAGCAAGATCTTGTTTGGAGAATGCAATCACTAGCGCGATCGCGCTTCCTACTCCCATCATAATCACTGTCCAGACTTCTGGGGAAAGTCCCCACCCTTGCCAGCCGAGATCAGTCAGAGAAACCGCACCATTGACAATTGTGGCAACACTAATCCAAGCAAAATAGATAGTTAAAGGGAGATAAACCAACCATCGTTCTCGTTTCGAAATACTTCTTCCCTCGCCATTGAACTGAGAATAAATTCGGATCAAAGGGAGTAGAATAAGTAACATGGCCACAAACGACCACAGAAAAAATCGTAACTGGAATAGAAATACCCAAGCAATTTGTGCCAAACTCGCAAAAACCATCCAATAGCGAATGGTATAACGAAATAAGGGGTTTTCTTGTTGGCTCGGCAAGGCTTGATAGATAGCAAAACTAAACAGTCCAATATAAATCAAGCCCCAAATCGCAAACGCATAGTTAGCGGGCGTAATCAGTACGTTATCGAAAAGCTCATTGGAAATTTCACCGAGAGTTAAACCGCCAATTGGTCTGACGTTCGCCAGTATATTAACACCAAATGCAGCGAAAACGGCAATGAGATTAAGGGCTTGGCGTATCAGATCCTGATTGAATTTCATCGCTTGACTATTATCTTTTTTGCGTAATCAGTTGATTTCAATTTTATCCCATTGTTTTGCTACCTCTTTTTTAACGCTATTTTTAGCACTTTAACCTTTAACAAACGTTTCAAATACTTGACCAAAATCCTTTTGCATCAAGACACGCCTAGAACTTTTCATCCAAGCAACAGCATGTTGATTAATCAAGTTGAATTGCTCTTCTGGGTTAATCTCAACTTGATCAATAGATTGTATCACTTCAGAAGCAGTTTT
>JBDGQV010000087.1:0-2782 GCA_042218725.1 Halothece sp.
CTGACCTTCGCCGTGCTGACCTTCGCCATGCTGACTTCGGCGGTGCCAATCTTTTCAATGCTGACCTTCGCCGTGGCGACCTCCGTCGTGCCGACCTCGCAAGTGCTTACTTTAGCAGTTCCAACTTCAGCGGTGCTAATCTCCGCCATGCTGACTTCAGTGCTTCCGACTTAGGTGGCGTCAATCTCGGGGGAGCCAACCTCGACAGAGCCAAATTGGGCAGTGCCAATCTCCAAGGTGTCGATTTCAGGGCACATGAAACTTATGGAAAAGTTAAAAATTTGACCCCAACTCAAGTCAAGTCAGCTTGTTTTTGGCAGGAGGCTCAATTTGACCCTGATTTTCAAGAACGTCTTGCACAAGAACCGGAACAAGACGTTGATTGCAGCCGTTGGAAAGAGTGATCCTAAGCAAGGAGGCTGCTTCTGACAACATTAGGAAGGTTGATGAGGCGCTGGAAACCGATCGCGATACAGGCGAACAATTTTTTCAATGACTTGTTCAATGGTTAACCCATCAGTTACTAATTCAATCGCATCTGGGGCTTTTTTCAAAGGCGCGATCGCGCGATCGCTGTCATAGGTATCGCGTTGTTGAATGGCTTCTTGCAGTTCTTCCAAGTCCACATTTTCCTGTCCTTGTGTCACCAGTTCCTGTTGTCGGCGTCGCGCCCGTTCTCCCACAGAAGCCGTCAGAAAGATTTTTAATTCCGCATTGGGAAAAACATGGGTCCCAATGTCTCGCCCTTCTGCAACTAAACCTCCTTTTTCTCCCCACTGTCGCTGTTTTTGCAATAATTTTTCTCGTACCGCTTTCTGGGCAGAAACAGCGGAAACGTTGCGCGTCACTAAGGTACTGCGGATAGCTTGGGTAACATCTTCCCCATTGACCGAAACTTGTACAGGCGCTTCCGGGCGATGGCTGAGCGCTAATTGAATGTCTGCTTGCGAAACTAATTCTGCAATTCCAGCTTCATCATCCAGAGGGATTTGCGAGTTGAGGACTAACCAAGTTAATGCCCGATACATGGCCCCGGTATCCAGATGCAATAAGCCCAACTCATAAGCAACGCGGCGGGTAACACTAGATTTTCCAGAACCGGCCGGCCCATCAATGGCAATAATCGGGGCGCGATCGCGCAGAATAATATTATCAATCAAACGGGTATCT
Source organism: Halothece sp. (assembly GCA_042218725.1). Lineage (GTDB taxonomy): Bacteria > Cyanobacteriota > Cyanobacteriia > Cyanobacteriales > Rubidibacteraceae > Halothece. The sequence continues at coordinate 1,171 of JBDGQV010000087.1, forward strand.
CCCACATACACCGCCAAAGCTAATAGTCCTTTTTTTTCCACTTCATCTAACGGTTGCAAGGTATCCGGGTGAACCAATGCTATATAATCCCATTGCGCGGAATTCCCAGGAAGTTTTTCCTGAAGAGATTGCATCAAAGCTTGTGCTGTCCGAATTTGGTTTTGTTCAAATGCCTCTTTTGCCTGCTGCAGCCCTTGATATAATCCTTCTGCCTGCTGTTTCTCTTCTGGGGTTAAATATTGATTGCGAGAACTGTAAGCAAGTCCTGATGTTTCCCGGACAATGGGACAAGCCCGGATTTCCACGGGGATATTGAAATCGGCAACTAAACGGCGAATAATGGCTAATTGTTGCGCGTCTTTTTGCCCAAAATACGCCCTGCTCGGCTGAATAATATTAAATAACTTCGTCACCACCGTAGCGACTCCCTCAAAGTGGCCTGGCCGACTCTCGCCACACATTTGGGAGGTCATGTCTTTTGGGGGAACTACCCGTGTCATTTCCTGTTGACTCTCAGTTCCCGTTACTTCGCTTGTATGGGGATAAAGTTCTTCCACCGAAGGAGCAAAAACAATATCAACGCCAGCTTGTTCGCATAACTGACAATCTTGTTCCAGTTGACGGGGATATTTCTCAAGATCAGATCCCGGTTCAAACTGTAATGGGTTGAGGAAAATACTAACGACGATAACATCATTTTCCGCAACCGCCTGAGAAATCAAGCGGAGATGACCGGGATGCAAGGCTCCCATCGTGGGAACCAAACCAATATTTTGGTCATTTTGCCAGGCGGATTTTAGTTGCGTTCTTACTCCCGCGATCGTTTTGAACAGACGCACCGTTTTTCCCCTCTCTCAACAACGTGACATGTGAGAGCACAGCTTCACTGTTGCTATCTGTTTTAGGGTATCGTAATTATCGTCCAATGACTTCCATCCGAACCGGTGCCGTTCCCGAATAAACCATGCCAATGGCTCTGGCAGCCGCTTTGGATAAATCAATGACCCGTCCGCCGACATAGGGCCCGCGATCGTTGATGCGGACAACCACGGAGCGTCCATTTCTCAGATTCGTTACTCTCACTTTGGTACCAAAGGGTAAACTGCGATGGGCTGCTGTATATTCATTGGCATTGAAGCGTTCACCGCTGGCAGTGGGACGGCCATGAAAGCGATAGCCATACCAAGAGGCTTTGCCCCGCATCCGAGCGAGCAGTGTTTCGGACTGTGATTGAGATAAAGTTTCTGTTTGACTCGTTTGAGTGGAATCGCTCAGAGTTTTTGCTGCCGCTCTTTCTCCTCCAATCGATAAGATGGCAGTACTGAAGGCACTGGCTAAAACCGCAACAGTTGCCACATATCGAAGTTGATTTTTCATAAATTTAAACACTCCTCATCTTAAATCTTCCCATCTATTTTTAAAAAGATTAGGAATGATTTACATCTATCTAGACGTATAGATTAGGAAACAAGCTTATGATAGGTTTTAATTGCTAGTGATACTTTTGACAACCAAATTTGCTTTAATTTGCTGAATATTGATGATTGACACTTCAATTTAACTGAGAGAAAAAACCAATCACCATTATAACTTTTTGTTAACCTAAATTTAA
>JBDGQV010000088.1:0-54486 GCA_042218725.1 Halothece sp.
AACAGTATTGGCAATTTCTCACCATAAACATATTCTCATGTTTGGGGCGCAAAGTCTGAAAGATTCTCGTAAAGGCGGAGATTTATTACAACAAGCACTGGCTTTCCTCCCAGAGTCTCTCAAAGCAGAAACATTACTCTTAACCATTGGCAGCAGTGGAGAAGACATTGCCAAAACAGTTGGGATTCCCCACTTAAGTTTAGGATATTTGGACAGCGATCGCTTAAAATCTCTGGCTTATTCGGCAGCGGATCTTTTCCTGTTTCCCACCCGTGCCGATAATCTTCCGCTTGTCTTACAAGAAAGTATGGCTTGCGGAACACCAATGGTTTCATTTAATATCGGCGGTGTCCCCGATTTAGTACGCCCTCAAGAAACAGGTTATCTGGCAGAAGCAGAGAATGCCCAAGATTTTTGTCAAGGCATCGTGCAATTGTTGGAAGATGCGCCATTGCGAGAAAAAATGAGTGCCAACTGTCGCGCGATCGCGCTAGAAGAATACCCTTTGGAATTGCAAGCGAAACGCTATCTTAAACTATATCAGAAAGTTTTAAAACGATGATAATAGAGATAGGAGAGATAGGTCAGAACCCTATATGTCGTGGATTGGTGGGAGTGGATGAAACCATTTTAGGATGATAGCAAAACAATGGAATACTTTCGGCGCCGTATTCTCCCCCTAAAGCATCGGCAGTGTTATGATTCTGCTGATTTGGATTTATCTCACCTGCCAGATTTTTCTCATTGACTGTGAGTTTTCCTATACCTATACCTATCTCTTTGGCAGTCGAAAGTGCCGGGCACGACTTGAGAATTGATAGATTAACTTTAGTGCGAGGAATGAGAATCAATTTTTCAATGGGAGCACTGGAACATCTTCACAAGATCTATACAAGTCACCCATACAATGGGGGTTGTTGATAAACATTGAGTTTCCAAAGTTAGTGGGCACTCGTGCTAAAACCATCATAGTTAGTGCCTCTGGGGAGGCGGTTTGCCACGTCTCCCCAAATTCCTCATAGCTAGGGGATGAAAGCTCGGACCCTTTTCAGGACGCTAGATGCTAGCTATTTTGTGCTCAAAGCAACTAACCTCATCGTTGATAAAAAACCATAGACCCCACTGACACCCCAAGCTCTCTTGCAATCGGTTCACACTTTGCTTTGAAAAGAAAAGTTAGTGGCGCTTCCACTTCGAAAAGTCCTTCAAAGTTACCCTGTCCCTTTGCAATCATTAAATCAGCTTTATGGAAGTATTGCTGAAACAAGGAACTCGTTTCTGACAAAACAGTTCCCGGCAAAGCAGCACCATTGCTAATCACTTCGCACTGATTGACTAGACCAATTGCATTAGCATCTTCTAAAGTGGCATCATTTAGCACTGGGGCACCGCGAACAGCGATCGCGACTTGTTTTCCCTGTTTTTGCAAAAAGTCGATTAAGAGGCGATCAAACACAATTTCGCCAGTATTGTCAGCGAGGTAAAGAATTGTGTCAGCAGGCTTGAGTTTTTCCTGAAATTGAGAGTAATCAAAAATGGCAAAATCTTCAGTGAGACTTTCTTCCACTGTTTGTTCGAGATTAAACGTATCTCCTAGGCCAAAATCAATGATGTTTCCTGCAATGGCAATGCGAATGGCGCTGAGTAAAGGATCTGAAGATTGCTCTACTATGCTTTGCAAGCGAGGATACAGTCCTAAAGCAACGTTATTGTAGTATTTTTTTTGTTCACAATAAGGATCCGTTTCTCCAGTGGTTTCAGCAATAATCTGACGAATTTTGCCAGCAACTTCCACTTGTATGGTATTTATCGGCAATTCAGCAATTTCTTGGCTTAAGCGATGCAGAATTGTCCATTGTTGGTATTGATCAGGGGTAGTCAGTTTAGCGATGCGCAGTGCTTGTTGAAATAAACAAACGATACATTCAGAATATAGTTGCATGGGAACATTTCCAGTTCACTTTTTGATTGACAACAGCCTAAGAATTTTCCGTTATTACACCGATAACTCTCTCAAGCTCAACTCCTGATATTTAAATGAGGGTGAGGAATTCCGCTTCTCTTACGCAGGAGGATTCAATCCCGCGATCGCGCTTGTGTTAACCCCATGGCATATTCCATTAGAAATTGTTTCAGGGGAAAGAAACGGTCAATTCCAACTAATCCTAAATCTCGTATCCACTGTAGCAGCGGCCAGTCATTGGAAAATATACGATTTGCTAAATCAGTCGCAGTTAAAACAATGTTATTATCGGTTTGTCTTTGTTCTTGGTAACGGGATAATAAGTTGGGATTTCCTAGATCTTGACCTTGGAGATGAGCTTCCATCAGTAGAGAAGACAAAGCTTCCACATCTCGCATTCCCAAGTTAAATCCTTGTCCTCCTAAGGGATGAGTTGCATGAGCGGCATCCCCAACTAAGCTCAAACGTTGTGCAGTATATTGATGAGCGTGTTGACGACGCGGCCAATAGCAAAAACGAGGAGATACCGATAAAACCTGACCGACTGCTTTTGGCAAACGAGGTTGCATGGCCATCATAAATTGCTGATCATCGAGGGAGAGTAAATGATCGCGCTCTGATTGATTCGCTGTCCAAACTACACAACTGCGAGGATTCCCATTGGGTGCAGGCGTCATTGGCAAAACGGCAAAGGGACCGCTGGCATGGAAACGTTCGTAACCGGTTTGATTATGAGAAAATTCTGTGGTGATGTTACAGACAATGAGCACTTGCTCGTATTCAGTCACCGCCATTGGTAAATTTGCCCATTGTCGAACCCACGATTGTCTCCCATCAGCTCCAATGATTAATTGGGCACTCAGGGATAATTCTTTCTCCTCTAGAGTAACCTCCACGCGATCCTCATGAGTTGCCATTGACTGAATTTTAGCGGGACAATGCTTCTCAACATTGTTTTGACTAGAGATGACCGTTTCTAAAGCCTGAAGGGTTACCCAGTTTTCCACCACATAGCCCAAGGCTTCCATTTGGACTTCTTCCCGACTTAAGGTAGCAACTAGAGGAAACTTTTCATCGGAAATTTGAACTTGCTCGATGGGAGATACGCCCAACGATTTCATGATTTTCCAAGCACCGATACGGTCTAAAATCTGCACTGATCCTAAGGCAAGGGCGATGCCGCGACCATCATCTTGCTTAGCTTTTTCTTCCGGTGTTTTCGCTTCAATGACTCCAACCTGCAAGGAACTTTGTCCCAAAGCAGCCGCAAGGGCTAAGCCAACCATGCCCCCTCCCACAATCAGCACATCATAGTGTAAGTTGAGAGAATGATTTTTTCCGTTCATTGCTATCGGCAGAATAATTGGATGGCACGATTGCCCCTGGCACAAGCATGAAATGTGTCGGGGCGGTTAACTCGGATTTTGGCTGTCAAATTTCAAGCTTTCTGGAGGGATTGGTTTTTACCCCGCTTTCGGTGGTGATGACCTTTGTGGCGATCAGACTCTGGAAGCAATTGCTTGTTGTTTTGAGAGGGATTTAAATACTCCCTAACTGCAACTTCGGGATGGGTTTGAGTTGTGGTAACTACTTGCATGCCGCGACTTTCTAAGTGACGGATTAATCCTTCACCAAACTTGCGAGCAATCAAAACTTGTATGCCATCTAGCGGATGGCTGTTGTGAGGCGAGGTTTTGCGAAAGGATTCTTGATTAGAGAACTGCAAAAACTCTTGGTTGCAAATTGCTCCATTTTCGATGTCATATACCCAGAAGCGACGGCAACGTCCGGTATGTTTTGTGACTTGATTTTGGGATTCACTGGCAACTGCAATTTTCATAGCAATACTGATTCTCGTTCGTTATTTGCTATTATATAACTAATTAATTATAATTTCAATAAAAGCGCGATCGGAGCTATGGAGCCCCATCCAGGAGAACCTCGTTAGCCAGTTCAGAACCGCAAGCGTTTTTGCCAAACTTAAATAATTCTTAGTTTTTGGTCAATTTGCTTTGCCGGAATAAGTGAGAATGTTCGGGGTGATAAAGTTGCGATCGCGCTGCCACCTGTTTCCCTGCTAATGCCGGACTCACTAAATACATGGTGGTGCGAATCAGGTCTTCTTCTTGAGAGGTTTTCGCCATTTCATCCAAGGGAACAACAAGGATTTTTTCATCTTCCCATCCCAAGCGATAACAAATTGCCACTGGCGTATCTGCCGGATAATGTTCTAAAAGTTTTGCCTGGGCATCTTCCACATGACGGGCAGCGAGATATAATGCCAAACTAGCTTGATGGGCAGCGAGAGAGGCTAATTCCTCGGCTTCGGGAACGGAGGAAGCACGACCGCTAATGCGCGCTAAAATAATCGTTTGTACTAATCCCGGTACGGTTAATTCTACCCCTAATTTTGCGGCTGCATCCTGAAAAGCACTAATTCCGGGTACTAATTCCACTGGAATATTGGCATCGGCAAGGGCTTGCATTTGTTCATGAATGGCGCTGTAAAGGGTTAAATCCCCCGAATGAAGACGAACGACTGATTGATTGTCCCGCACTTTTTCAATCATTAGCGGAATAATATCTTCTAGGGTTTTACTGCCTGTGGGAATTAATTGCGCATCCGCACGAACATCTTTCAAAACTTGTTTCGGAACTAACGAATTCGCATATAAAATAACATCCGCTTGGTCTAAAATTTTCTTGGCTTTAATGGTTAATAAATCAGGGTCGCCAGGGCCAGCACCAACAATATAAACAGCAGGTTTTAGCATAACTTGTTATTAGTATTTTTGATTCGTTATTTGTTTCTCTAGATCAACTTGGGAAAATTCTATCTTTGATTTGTTGCTGATTTAGACACGACATCTGGAAGCGAGCGCCCTAAAGGATAAATCCAGATTAATCCCAAAATTCCTAATACAATCCCAATTAAACTGATTAGTTGTGCGACTTCAATTGATCCTAACATTAAACTGTCGGTTCGTAAGTCTTCAATCCAGATGCGACCGGCACTATAGGCAGCCATGTAAACAAAAACAAGCGTTCCCACGCGATACCGTTGCCAGTGACGCAATCCCCAAATAAACAAATAAATGAGGAGGAAAAAGACACCCAAATCCCAAATTGATTCATAAAGAAAGGTGGGATGAAAAAACGCTTCATTGGCATATTCAGGGGGGCGATTCGGGGCTGGAATATAGAGTTTCCAAGGTAAATCGGTTGGGGTGCCAAAGGCTTCCGAATTAAAGAAGTTTCCCCATCTTCCAATGGCTTGTCCTAATATTAAGGAGGGACTGACTAAATCTGCGAGTTGCCAAAAAGAAATTTGGTTCAGACGCGCAAAAATCAGCATCGCGATCGCGCCCCCAATAATCGCGCCATGAATGGCAATTCCCCCTTGCCAAATGGCAATAATATCTTCCGGGCGCTGGGCATAATGTTCCCATTCAAACGCAACATAATATAACCTTGCCCCAGGCAGCGCCGCCAGGACTAACCAAACTGATAAATCGCCTAATAATTCGGGATTGACCCTGCGACGTTTTGCCAAATATTGGGATAAAAGCAACCCAATAACAACGGCACTGGCAATGAGGAACCCATACCAGCGAATGGTCACCGGTCCTAAATCAACTAAAACCGGGCCAGGAGATTGAAAGCGAAAAGCAAGCAGAGAAAGCATAGCATTTAAAGGCAGCAAGCAAACTTTAATTTAACAAGAAATTCAATCTCATTACAAGTTAAACTGAAAACGCTAACCCACTTCGCTGAGGTTAGCGTAGTTCATTAAGCACTACTCCCTTTCTGCCATTGTCAGTACGATGGTGAACCGGATTAGACGGTAGATAACAATTCTTCTCCTTTAGCTGCAGAAGAAGGAATATGATGACCCACAGTGGAGGGATTCTCTAACCCGACATCATGACAGTGAGGTTCAATCCCCCACCCATTTCGCGGATATTCCGCACAAATCTGTTGGTATTCAGCAATGGCTTGGTTTAGTTCCTGACGTGTCAGTGCATTCAGGTAACCGCATTTGCCGATTTCTCCCTTGGGAACTGGCGCCGCTAAATTGCCGCCCCGCTTTTGGATCATTTTTTCTTGGGCTGCCCAGACAGTTTCTTTGTTTAGCAAGACCTCATGCCAGAGACTTAACCCAAACTGACTGATGAGATTCAGAATCCGATGAAAATTTTGCTCTTGCAACCAGTGATTGCGATAACTGAGATAGGCACCAAATCCCATACCAATAGCAACGGCATGCCCATGTAAGAGGCCGGCTTCAATTTCAAAGCCAGGGGACCAAGTATGCCCGTAGGCGTGGGGACGGCATTGATGGGTTTCGTAGAGATTGTCATATTCTGCTTCTACATAACTCCGCATGGCTGCCCCCAGAATCTTCTGGGAGAGAATGCTAATGTTAGCGTTAGGTTCACAGTTCAATGTCCCAAAACGGGTGGTAATTAATTCAGTTCCCGCTTGTTCTAGGTAATGGAATAAGGTGGCATCTTTGACCGCTGCCATTTTCAGAATTTCAGCAATGCCATGTCGCAACCAGCCCTCACGCAACGTTTTGAAGAAAGCGCGATCGGTTAAAGATAAGATAGGGGCATGGTAGGCGCCAAACAGATTTTTATAGCCGAAACCATCACAGCAGGTGCGTGGAGAAGGGCCAGCATCAATGCCCGCAACAATTGAGGTAGAAAGCATCACATAAGGGGTATTGCGATGATAAAGGGCGCAAGCCAGTCCCCCAATATCGGTGAGAACACCGCCCCCGATAATTAAAACCGGTTCATTGCGAGACACGCCAAGCCGCTTGAAGTCCCCAAGCATCCTTTCCACACTTTGGATGCCTTTATCCACTTCCATTGCGCGATAAACCAGTTTATTCAGTTTAATGTCGTGATACTCAAAATAATGATTAATTTGCTCACCATAGTGCTGTTCTACATGTTGATCCACAACACAAACACAGCGGCCGAAGGCAATATATAAATCCCTTAAAATGGTTTGCTCAGGGTCTAAGCAGTTTTCGATCACTTTAATGGAGGTAAAGGTGCTGGAACTCATCACCGCTTCCACGGTTTGATCATCCTCAGTGCTAACCACATTCCCCTGACTTTGCCGGTAACTGGAGGTTGGGTAGACAGCATGGGGATCTGTTTCAACGAGATGAGAGGAGAGTTCTTCATAAAACTTGCCATCGTCGCTGCGCAACAGACGATCCAGAAGTTTAGTATTGGCAATGTCCGAGTCATGAATCCGGTTGGAGAAACTGTACCAGCGGCATCCTGCTGATTGATCAAAAGCAGCAATTAATTGAGCCAGTAACCCAAAGAAGCTGCTGAGTGAGTGATTGAGAGCAGTTCTTAAGCGACGGCAAGCGGATAATCCTTCGATCGCTTCAACTTGTGCAAATTCCTCGCCTAGTTCGGCAGAAAAAGCATCTGTGTTGATGAGAGACAGAAGTAAGTGCCGAAAGGGGGTGCTGCAAACAATGTCTTCCACTGCCCAATCTAAGTCTCGGTATGCTAAGGGCTGATCATCATGAGTGGCAATAAAAACTTTGATGGCAGTAGTAATTTTGGTCATAACCTTGATTGCTAGAGAAGCGGTACAGGTACAGGTGTTTGATTAAAAATTCAGCACAATTGCTTAATATAAATTAACATAAACTTCATAAATCTGAATACCGACAACGTTAGAATTTCTACCTTTTGATACACTGATTTCAGCAATTGCAAATTTTTCCAAAATCAATATTAGAAGCGTTTTTGAAGGATAACCCGATCTTAATTTTGAAAGAAAATGAGAGCGCGATCGCGCCCAATCGTTCTAGACAAGATCGCTATCAACCTTAACTAATCGTTAACTTATATTAAATAAAAATTAAATTATAATGTCGAAACTGAGCCTAGCCCATCAACTCTTAGGAAGCGCTCGTTTTTGTTTAAGCTGAAATACTGTCTCCTGATGGGTTTGGTAGTCAATGGGATACAGGAAGGTAAACAGTAAACTAGCTAGCAAAGGAATGGTGGGTAACCCAATGACCGTGACGGCAATAGTTACTAATGCGGATTCCGGTTGTTCCATCGGTGGGAGCGATTCTTGAAACCCTGCCCAGCTTAAAATTTGTCCAAACAGAAATAACCCCAACGCTTGTGCCATTTTGTTGGCGAACAACATAATACTGTTGAAGATGCCTTCCCGTCTTTTTCCCGTCTGCAATTCATCCCAATCAATGGCTTCGGGAACCATGGAAGGGGGAATTAAATAGGCCGCTGCCATTCCTATGCCTTGCAAGGCGGCAATTAGATAAATCCATTCCGATTGTTCCGGGTGCAGATAAAAGAGGCCGCAATTTCCTATAATCCAAATACTAATCCCGAGCCAAAAGGTGGCTTTTTTTCCAAGTTGTGTACTGATTGGTTTCCAAAGGAAAAGTGCCCCAAAGGTAGCAATTTTCATAATGAGGGTAATCAAGGTAATGGCAGATTCTGGGAGGCGTAAATTATTGACCACAAAATAGGGCAAAATCGTGGGGGCTACTAACAGCGCCATCCAAGAACAGGCATAGATGCCTAATAGTAACCAAAAGGGGCGATTTCTGGCTAATTGTTTTAAGTCTTCTAAGTTAATCCGACTGGTGGCAGCTTTCAGTTCTCTTTCTTCAGTTTGCCAAGAACACCAGCCAATGGAACTCAGAGTCGCGATCGCGCAAACAATGCCTAAAATCGGCAGTTGCTGTTGGGGTTGATCACTCCAGAGAGTTAGCCCCTCCATAAATAATAGGGAGAAAGTACTGGCACTCATGGCAAACCCAAAGCGCCAACTATTAAGACGGATATGTTCTTGATTGTCTTCGCTGATATCGGTTAACAGCGCACTATAGGGAATTAAGAAGCAAGCAAAGCTAACCTGAAAGAAAATTGCAACAATGAGATAGTAGCCGTAAAGTTGCCAACCCGTGAGAGGGGGAACCCACCAATGCAAGGCAAAGCTGATTGCCATAATCGGTGCACTGCCTAACATCCAACTGTGGCGTCTTCCCCAACGACTATGAGTATGGTCGCTAAGCGGTCCCACAATTAAAGTAGCAACGGCATTACACCCTTTACTGAACAAGAGAATGGTTCCTGCAATATTGGGAGGCACTTCTGCTGCCGTTGTCAGGAAGAAAAAGAAGAAAATAATTAAAACATTTAAGGACATGGAAGGACCAAAATCCCCAATTCCGTAAGCAATGCGGGTTGAGAGTCCTAATTTTTCAATAGGTAGCTGGGTTGAGCTCATTGTGATTGTTGCTGGAAACTGGGTAGAACTTTCCTTCTTTTAAGATTAAAACATGCTTAAAACTTTTTATCACTTCTCCCTTTAGGATAGATTTTTAATGAACTTTTATAAAGTTAATCTAGTCTAACTGGTATGAAAATCGAGCATCTATCTCGGGTGGTATTTTAGCGAAAATTGCTGGAATACCGGTTATGAAAAGGTTAAGGACAAAAATAAATTAAGAATGGTCTAACAAAAGGAAGATTCATCTGAAAAACGACCGCGCGATCATGACATTTTTCTTAACAATATTCTAAGATAAGGACGACGATGGGTTCCCTCGCAAACCTCAAATTGTCATCATCCTCATCAACAAGCAGAATTAGTAGAGAGTATTGGCCAATGACGATCACCAACGATAAGCCCACTCAACCTAGACCCGTGACTCCCTTGGGGATTCTCGTTCAACAGTTGGAAAACCTTCGCGAACAAGGGAAAGCGGAAGGCATTTCTTCTGAATTGCAACGGGCAATTGAACATGCCTATCAACTGGGGGCAGGACTTGATCCTTACCTGGAACAAATGACCACACCAGAATCGCAAGCCCTAGCTAACTTAGATCGCAAAACTCGTGAGGAAGACTGGAGTCAATCATATTCTAATGGGGAAACGGTGCGTCGTTTAGAACCAGAAATGCTGTCCGGTCATATTGAAGGACAGACTTTAAAGATGTTTGTCCACATGACTGGGGCAAAACGGATTTTAGAAGTGGGCATGTTTACAGGGTATTCCGCCTTAGCAATGGCAGAAGCCCTACCTGAAGACGGGCGATTGGTAGCTTGTGAAGTTGACCCTTATACTGCCCAGTTTGGTCGTGACTGTTTTAATGCTTCTCCTGATGGCAACAAAATTGAAATCATGGTGGGTTCTGCTATCAATAGTTTGAAAAAGTTAGCTGCAGATGGCCAGTCTTTCCAATTAGCATTTATTGATGCCGATAAAACGGAGTACCAGGATTACTATCGGCTTTTGATCGATGAAGGGTTATTAGATGCAGGCGGCTACATTTTTGTGGATAATACCTTGTTGCAAGGACAGCCTTACCTGCCAGCAGAAAAACGGACTGTCAACGGAAACGCGATCGCGCAATTTAATCAAATGATTGCCGATGATTCTCGGGTAGAACAAGTGTTGCTTCCCCTGCGCGACGGTTTAACTATGATTAGAAAACGATAAATCATTCATACAGGGAAAGGTGGGAAAGAGAAATACTATCCATGTTTTTCTGTTCCCTGTTCCCTTTAACTAAAAATCAAAAATTGCCCATCATAAAAATGGTACTTTTATTTGTTCAAAGACGGCTTAAGCCTGCTTTCAAGACAATCGGGACATTAACCTTACTCTTAATCGCATTTCCCATTAATTTAATTACCGTTTTATTTGCTGTTTTGACTCAGGAGAAACTTCAGCCAGCAGTTGCCAATAACCCCAAGCGTATTCTAATTACCGGCGGCAAAATGACAAAATCGCTGCAATTAGCGCGATCGTTTTACCAAGCCGGACATACGGTTTTCTTAGTTGAAACCTATGACTATTGGCTGTCTGGTCATCGCTTTTCTCAAGCGGTCAGTGGCTTTTACACAGTTCCTGCACCAGAAAGAAATCCCGAAGACTATCGTCAAGCCCTACTGAATTTGGTCAAAAAAGAAGAGATTGACGTTTTTATTCCCGTATGCAGTCCCGTTTCTAGCTACTACGATTCTACTGCTAAACCCTTACTTACTGAAGCTGGCTGTGAAGTCATTCATTTTGACCCAGAAATCACAGCCATGCTGGATAATAAATATGAATTTTGCAAACAAGCAAAAGAACTGGGACTCTCTGCGCCGAAAGTATTTCGATTTACTTCGCCACAACAAGTCTTAGACTTTGACTTTAAAACAGATGGCAGCCAATACCTGATTAAAAGTATTAATTATGATTCAGTACGGCGCTTAGACCTAACGAAACTTCCCTTCCCCGGAATGGAAAGCTATATCAAAACTCTTCCCATTTCCAAAGAGAATCCTTGGGTAATGCAAGAGTTTATTCAGGGACAAGAATTTTGTACCCATAGCACCGTTCGCAATGGCAAAATTCAACTGCATTGTTGTTCTAAATCTTCCCCCTTTCAGGTGAATTATGAACAAGTTGAACACCCCCAAATTCTAACCTGGGTAAAACAATTTGTTCAAAAATTAGGGCTAACGGGTCAAATTTCGTTTGATTTTATCCAAACCCCAGAGGGACAAATTTATCCAGTGGAGTGTAATCCTCGAACGCATTCTGCTATTACCATGTTCCATGATCATCCCGGTCTGGCAACTGCTTATTTAGAAGATAATCATTCTTCAGAATTCATTACGCCTTTACCCAATAGCAAACCCACTTATTGGCTTTACCATGAACTTTGGCGCTTAACTGAAATTCGTTCTTTTCAAGACTTAAAAACCTGGTGGCAAAAACTGGCTCAAGGAACCGATGGGATTTTTCGCAAAGATGATCCCTTGCCTTTTTTATTTGTCCATCATTGGCAAATTCCCTTATTACTTTTAAATCATTTACAAAGCTTCCAAGATTGGATTCGCATTGATTTCAATATTGGCAAAATTGTCAAATTAGGTGGAGATTAATTGATGTCATTATTACGCGTTTTGCATTTAGCAGGATCTAGTGTTTCTGAATTTTATTACAACTTGTCGATGCTTTATGCCAGAAAGGTGGTACAACCGGCTGATGTCAAGAGTTACTATGCTGTTGTACATCCGCAAGGGGGTTGGCAATTGGGATCTTCTTTAGATGCTTTATCAGAAAAGATCTCCCTGCAAGAAATGATTGATCAACTCCCCAATATTGATGTCGTAGTTCCTCATTTATTCTGCTTTCCGGGCATGACCAGTTTTCGTGCCTTTTTTGAAGATTTGCTGGGGTTGCCGGTGGTGGGTTCTCCTGCCCCCTGTACTGCCTTAGCCAGTAATAAAGCGCAAACGAGAAACATGGTTGCTGCCATGGGAGTTCCTGTGGCAAAAGGCCAACAAGTAACTCCAGGAGATACTGTAGCCATGCCACCTCCGTTTATCGTCAAACCGAACTCGGAAGATAATTCTTTGGGATTGACGTTGGTTAAAACCGAGGATCAAATTGCAGATGCGTTGCAAAAAGGGTTTGAATTTGATGACACCTTGTTAGTCGAAGAGTATATTCCCGGACGAGAACTGCGGGTAGGGATCATTGAACGCGATAATAAATTACATGTTCCCTCAATGATTGAATATTTATTCCCAAAGGACCATACTATTAGGACAGTTCATGATAAGTATGATCTGCAGGCAAATGGAACGCCAGAAAAGCAACCGGAAAAACCAGTCGCAAAACCTCAGTGTCCAGCCCAAGTGACACCAGCCTTATTTGAAGAAATTGCCGATGCTGCCAGACAAGCCCATGTTGCCTTAGGCTGTCGCGATTACTCCCTATTTGACTTCCGGGTACATGAACAAACCGGTCAACCTTATTTATTGGAGGCAGGTTTATTTTGGTCCTTTGGCGAAATTAGCATGATTTCTCGGATGTTGCTTGCTGATGGTGAATCTTTAGAAGATGTGGTATTGCAAGTGTGGCGTAATGCCTCTCAACGGAATAAGCTTCCTTGTGGCTCTGTAAATGAATAGATAGCAAGCCTCACATTGCCATTAATTCACTTTAATTGCTTGATCCATGACGGAATACCACAGACAAATTATTGGCTGGCATAGCAATCACATCTTGCAATTCTAATTGATGAGCCTTTGCCAAAGAAACAACATCTTCTAAATTGCGCACCCCCCATTCCCGATTTTGCTGTTGGAGACTTTCATCAAAACTCGCGTTGCTGGCAGCGGTATGAACACCCTCTTGCTTAAAGGGTCCATACAAATATAAAATGCCTCCTGCCGGCAACAACTGCTCTGCCCCTTTCATTAATCCCTCACAGGCTGACCAAGGGGCAATGTGAATCAGATTGATACAAACGATCGCGCTTAGATCTGTCTCCACCTTTTGCCACCAATGGTCAGATATTACATCAATTTCTAGGGGAGAATAGAGAACCTCACAAGGAAATTCCCCTTGCCAAGCCCGAATACTCTCCAAAGACGCAGGATTGACATCAGAAGGAACCCAGTGACGGGGACGCAGGTGCGGTGCGAAATAGACGGCATGTTCCCCCGTACCGCTAGCAATTTCGAGAACCGTTCCAGTTGGCGGCAATATCTGCTTTAAGACCGCTAAAATGGGATCGCGATTTCTGGTGGTCGCCGGGGCAAATTGTTTCTGATTCATCGGCCGAAATACACTCTTGCATCCAAGCCTTCGGTTTGGAGTTGACTGCTCCAGCGACTGGCCTGATTGCGATTGCTAAAGGGGCCCACTGCCACATGAGTTCCGCGCGGGGCATCTCGTTTTTGAATCAAACGCTGGCGAACCCCAGCTTCTTCTACAGCTTGCGCCATTTCCGCCACTTGCTCGTCACTGCTGGGAATGACAACATAATACCCCCGAGTTGTTTTGTCAGCATGACTTTCTTTCTTGGTATGATCCACAGATGATTCCACGGCTAAGGGAACCGATTCCAGGTTTTGAGAAGCATTATTGATTTCAGGAGAGGAGGATAAGGAAATCCATTCTCGGGAAGCATTGGATTGAGAAGATTGCGTTTGGGGTTGTTGAATTTGAATGATTTCGGCTTCAATTCCTTGTTGTGATAAGGCTTGCACCAATTCTCTCGCATTGCCCGCTTGGGAAAATAACCCCACCTGGATAATTTGTTTGCCCTCGGGAACAAAGGCATTGGGTTCTACGCGACGCACTAGGGATAGTAACTGTTCACTGCTGCCATATACCTGGACGCGAAATAAGCGATTCTGGGAAGAGGGAGGGGCATTATTCTCAACGGGAGAGGTTGGGCTTGGAGAATTATTCGTTGGGGCTTCAAATTGATAAACCTCCTTGTCTTCCTCACTCGTATTATTCGGGGAAGGCGGCGGCGGCAAGGTTTGGGCTAAGCTGCTCATGGCAGTCAAAAGCAGGAAGGAATTCGCAACAATAAAGGAACGCCCGAAGAGTTGAATCGTTTTAAGCATAGCGTCTGAGGTGATTTGGCACAGGTTGCAGTTTGTTTAGAGTGGGATAATGAGGAGACCTGACCGAATGATAACAAGAGTTCGGTTAACAGTGCTAGCCTAGAAAATGTCGCTTTTGTATTGCGAGCCGTTATGAGTAAAAAAGTTGTCGTTGGTTTATCAGGAGGCGTTGATAGTTCCACTAGTGCTGCTATTTTACACCACCAAGGCTACGAGGTGGAAGGGTTAACGCTGTGGTTAATGAAAGGAAAAGGTCAATGTTGTTCCGAAGGCATGGTGGATGCCGCGTTTATCTGCGAACAGTTAGGCATTCCCCATCATATTGTGGATAGCCGTGAAGAATTTGAACGCAATGTCCTCAATTATCTTGTGTCGGGATATGAGTCTGGGGTTACGCCGTTACCTTGTTCTCAGTGCAATAAAACAGTCAAGTTTGCTCCCATGCTAACCTATGCCCGAGAAAAATTAGGCATCGATTGTGTTGCCACGGGGCACTATGCCAGAATTCAATATGATCCTGAGCATGATCGCTATCAACTGCTGCGAGCGCGCGATCGCCAAAAAGATCAATCCTATTTCCTTTATGATTTGCCCCAAGATCTCCTAGCTCACACGATTTTTCCGCTAGGCGAACAACAAAAAAGTGAAACGCGCCAAATGGCGCAACAATACGGTTTAAAAACAGCTGACAAGCCGGAAAGCCAAGACTTGTGCCTGGTAGAAGCCCACGGTTCGATGCGTTCCTTCTTAGATCAGCATATCAACCAACAAGAAGGGGAAATTGTTGACCAAGAGGGGAAAGTTTTAGGCCATCATAATGGCATTCATCACTATACGATTGGACAACGGCGAGGATTGGGAATTGCTGCTGCCGAACCCCTTTACGTCATTAAACTGGATCCGGCGATGAATCGCGTTGTTGTTGGAAATCGGGATAGCGGCACTCGTAGTGAATGTACAGTGGGCGCCATGAACTGGCTCAGTATTCCCGAACCCGAAAATCCCATTCAAGCCAATGTGCAAATCCGGTATCGATCGCGCCCAGCACGGGTAAGTGTGGTGCCTTTAGAAGAAGGTCGGGTGAAACTAATGTTTGATGAACCCCAGTTTGGTGTCACCCCTGGTCAAGCTGCCGTGTTATATGATGGAGAGGTTGTCCTCGGCGGCGGCGTCATCGAACGCTTCTAGTCCCCAGGATGGTCAGGAAGCACCAATCACCAATCAATGACCTTGTCTGCATTGTTTTCTCGGTTTTCCTTTCTCAAAACAGCATTCGAGCCCAACTTTCCCTTTTCTCCGAAACAGTTTCCGTTTTTCTATGGTTGGGTCATTGCTGTTATCACGACCATTGGCACGCTATTTAGCATTCCCGGTCAAACCGCAGGCGTTAGCGTTTTTACCGACCCAGTTTTAGCAGCAACCGGTTTGTCTCGGGTGCAACTGAGTTCGGCGTATCTAGTGGGAACCTTGGGCAGCGGTTTGTTGCTTCCCCTGGGGGGAAGACTGATGGACCGTGTTGGGGCAAGGTTAACGGTGATTCTCTCTTCACTGGGATTAGGATTAACCTTACTTTATTTAAGTTTCTGCGATTATCTCATTGCATTTCTCAACCCGTTATTCTCCTCAATTGAGCGTTCCTTTGTCGGGGTAGTCGTGATGGGAGTGGGATTTGTGGCCTTACGCTTCACCGGACAAGGCATTCTCACTCTGGTGAGTCGCAATACCCTGGGAAAATGGTTTGATCAGCGTCGCGGGTTTGTCTCTGGCATTGCTAATGTCTTCATTTCCTTTGGTTTTTCCGCAGCGCCCTTGTTGCTAAGTTTTTGGATTGATGGTTTAGGTTGGCGTGGGGCTTGGCTCGGTTTAGCCCTTGTTGTGGGGTTAGGAATGTCGTTTCTGGGATGGCTATTTTATCGAGATAACCCAGAAGTGTGCGGCTTAACCATGGATGGATTTCCCCAGCAACCGCCACAACAGCAACCGTCGGAATCATCTCACACCGTTTCTGATCTTAAAGTGGCTAAAGTGGGTGAATTAACGGCGACAGAAGCCCTGAAAACCTTTGAATTTTGGGGAATCACCCTTGCCTTATCCATTCATGCTTTGACAGTTACCGGCATTACTTTCAATATTGTTGATTTAGGAGAACAATCCGGACTCAGTGAACAACAAGCCGTGGGTTTATTTCTTCCCATTGGAATTTTATCCACGATCACTGGGTTTTTAGTGGGCGTCATTTCCGATCGCGTGCGGCTAAAATGGTTGGTAATCGCATTTTTAATCCTGCAACTGTTTGGGTATTTGGGCATAGCTCATTTGGACCTATTCTGGTGGCGAATGATGGGAATTGTAGGATTGGGCACCAGTGGCGGTTTCTTTGCTACTCTCGCTTCAGTTTCTCTCCCTCGCCTGTTTGGACGCGCCCATCTTGGCGCCATTAGCGGCATGCAAATGCGAAGTATGGTTATTGCCAGTGCCATTGGGCCGGTACTCCTAGCGCAACTCAAAGATATGTTTGGGTCTTATCAACAAGGCTTATCTGTTTGCTGTCTGCTCATCCCAATTTCGCTAGGATTAACTATATTTTCTCGCGAATAACGCTTTTTTCTTGTTAGTTTGCTTGCCCTTGCAAGGCGCGATCGCGCTTTCTCTAACTCCTCTTTGCCCTAGATGACGCCTGAGACAATATTGATGGTTCACTTCCAGAGAAACCCATGATTTCCCATCCAACGCACACCCAACTTTCCCTAGAACAGTTCCTCCAGTTGCCGGAAACCAAACCTGCTCAGGAATATATCAATGGTCAAATCTATACCAAACCAATGCCAAAAGGGAAACATAGTCGCTTACAAATTCGTCTGGCAACTGAGATTAATCAAGTGGCAGAAGCTCAACGTTTAGCGAGTGCGTTTACGGAATTGCGTTGTACGTTTGGCGGTCGCTCAATTGTTCCTGATGTCAGCGTTTTTGTTTGGGAACAAATTCCGGTCAATGAAGAGGGGGAAATCGAGGATACCTTCACCATTGCCCCTGATTGGACAATTGAAATTCTGTCTCCGGAACAAAGTTCAATTCGAGTGATCAATAATATTCTCTTTTGCTTGGATCATGGCACAAAATTAGGCTGGTTAATCGATCCTCAAGAACGATTAGTGATGAGTTTTTTACCGCAACAACAGCCAACAACCCATCAGGATGATGATATTCTTCCAGCTTTAAGTATTTTGCCGAATTTCCAAGTTTCTGTAGAGACAATTTTTAGTTATTTGACTTTAAACTCAAAGTAACTATCTCTACAGGGGAATTTGCAAGAGGAGATATAATCTTTAAAATATCATTAACGTATTTCTATAGGCCAAGTTGCTATGAGTGATCCTGTTCAACCCATTACGCTTCCCCCAATTGAAGACCCGGAACAAGAAGGCGAATGGCTCAAACAAGCCTTACAGAAATGGTTAGATGAAACGTTTATTCCCGAAAAGGTGAATGCTGATATTGCGCAACAAGCCTCGCAGATTTTTATGCGTCAACGCCTAGAGGGAGAAAATGATTTGGGGGCGTTAGTCGTGGCCATTGTCACGGAAATGCAAGCTTTTGATTTTAGCGAGAGTTTTTATGGCGAATTCGCGATCGCCAATGCTGTTAGCGATTTAATTTTAGATAGTCTCGGTTACGAGCGCTGTTGCGGTCAGTCCTAGTTGATGATTCAATCCCGTACCCCCCTTAGCTAGGGGGGATGGGACCAATTACCAACTGGATTTAACGACACCGGGTAAATATCCTTTATGTGCCCATTCCCGGAAGACATTGCGGGATAATCCAAAATCGCGATAATATCCCCGACCGCGGCCAGTTACTTTACAACGGTTGCGGAGACGAGTGCGGGAACTGCTGCGAGGCAGCCGTTGCAATTCCCGTTGGAGTTCAAAGCGTTCTCTAGGAGAAGTAGAGGTTCTAATTCTTTCTTTTAACTCAGCTCGTTTATCGGCGTACTTTTCAACTAAGCGTTGGCGCTTTTTCTCACGCTCAACTAGACTTTTCTTGGACATAGAAATTTAAAGTTAAATACTGCTTCACTATCTTATCGAATATCCCCTAGTTCCCACCAGGGAACGGACAAAGGTCAGCTAAGGTACAGCTATCACACAAGGGTTGACGGGCTTTGCATACTTCTCGACCGTGATAAATCAGTCGAATCGACCAATTTTCCCATTCGGCTTGGGGCAACAAGGCCATTAAATCTTTCTCAATCCGTTTGGGATCGCTATTTTCCGTGAATCCCAGACGATTAGAAATGCGTTTGACATGGGTGTCCACTGTCACACCGGCATTCACGCCATAGGCATGGGCCAATACAACATTGGCAGTTTTTCGGGCAACCCCTGGCAATTTTAATAACTGTTTCATGGTGTCAGGGACTTTTCCCCCGAACTCTGAGACAATCATTTCACACGCCCCTTGAATGTTTTTGGCCTTATTGCGATAGAAGCCGGTAGATCGAATGAGGGTTTCAATTTCTTCCCGAGGGGCTTGCGCCAGTGCCCTCGCATCCGGAAAACGGGCAAATAAGGTAGGCGTTACCTGATTAACCCGTTCATCAGTACATTGCGCAGACAACATGGTTGCCACCAATAACTGGACTGGTGTCTTGTAATACAGAGTACAGGTGGCATCGGGATATAATTCCTTGAGACGGGCGAGAAGGGTTAACGCCCGTTGTTGTTCCGACAAGGTCATTATTGGAAGAACTCTTGGACAACTGCCAAATTAGCGGTATCTCGAATTACCAAGAAAATGGCTAAACCAAGTAAGACCACCACCCCAGTTTGGGTAATTCCATCTTGAACCTTGCTGGGTAAGGGCTTGCCGCGAATTCCTTCTAGCAGGAGAAATACCAGTTG
The DNA here is from genome assembly GCA_042218725.1 of Halothece sp. Taxonomy (GTDB): domain Bacteria; phylum Cyanobacteriota; class Cyanobacteriia; order Cyanobacteriales; family Rubidibacteraceae; genus Halothece. The sequence goes on from JBDGQV010000088.1 coordinate 19,299, forward strand.
ACCGCCGTCTAAGACGGGTAACGGCAGAATGTTAATAATGCCTAAGTTAATGCTGATCAAAGCGCCGAATTGGTAGAGACTACCGGCATCAGAACTTGCAATATCGGCACCAACAGCGACAATGGCCACCGGTCCAGCAACTTGTTCCGCGGATTCTTGAAAATTGCTAATCAGTTGTCCTAACCCTTGGAAGGTTAATTTAAAGATCCGTTGATATTCTTCCGCGGCTTGAGTAAACGGTTCAATGAAGCTATCCGGCTGTTTACGGATGACTTCTCCATTGGGCGAGAGTAAAACGCCAATTTTTCCTTGGCCGTCATCTCCCGCTTTGGGGGTAACAGATAGGTTTAGGGTTTCTCCATCCCGTTTAACGGTGAGATTAAGCGGTTCGTTAACCGAATTTTGAATTTCAGTTTGTAGCGTTTGAATGGCAGGTTGACCTTCTCCTAAGGGGTCCGAGTTCACTGCGATAATTAAATCTTGGGCTTGTAATCCTGCTTCTCTGGCAGGGGAATTTTCTTGTTCAACAATTTCAGGAACTTTAATGCCCGGTTCAAATTGCGGTTGGGATATTCCCACAATTCCCGCTTGGGCAACTAATAAGAAATAGGCAAAAATAAAGTTGGCAATTACCCCGGCACTAATGACAATGGCGCGATCGCCGAGGGGACGATTTTTCATTAAATTGGGATCGTCAGGGGGAATTTCGGTGTCGGGATCATCATCGGGAAATCCGACAAATCCTCCCAGTGGGAAGGCACGAACGCCATATTCCACTTCTGGTCCTTGGTACTTCCATAAAATGGGACCAAACCCAATGGAAAAACGATTAACATGAATCCCTTGGACACGGGCGGCGGTGAAATGTCCAAGTTCGTGAACGATAATTAAAACCGCCAAAACTGCGATCGCTGCCAGAACTGACATAATTTTTTAACCAATTAAACTAAACTAAACACTTGTCCATCTATTTTAATAGTACTCTTCGCTTAGCTTTCTTCGGTTTGCCACTGCTTTAGCAGTTGAAAGGGGTTAAATCCTCGATACTGGAGAAAGTTGCAGACTCGGCGTTTGGTTTTGGGATCAAGGTTGGAAAACTGACTGAGATGATATTTTCGCATCACCTTCTCTTTTAATCCTGACAAGTCCTCACTTTCCACTTGATCCGCTAATTGTTCCCATGTTTGTTCAAATAAAGATTGGCTAATTCCTTTTTCGCGACATTTTTGTTTGATTTTCGGTTTTCCGTACTTCCCCTGGTAGCCCAAAATTAAACTTTCGGCAACGCGGATATCAGATTGGGCATTAATGTCCTGCAAATGTTCCAGGGTTTCCGCAATTTCTGTTTCTTCAAATCCTTTTTCCATGCCTTTTTTTCTCAGTTCTTCGGTACTATATTCGCGACGGGCAAGCAGTCGGAAGAAGTAGGTTTGGCAATCCATATTTGGCAATACGCGCTTTAATTTCTAAACAGAGCAACCTTAGTGCCGGTTATCAAATCCCAGCCTATCTTATCTGACGTCTATTCAGAGATGCGAGAAATAGCTGGTTTTTGCTGATTCGTTATTGGTTTCTCTAGTTTATATAGTTTCTACCGTTTCTTCCCCTGAGTATCAAGATTCAAACTGGGAAAAACGATAATTTTGATGACAAAAGAAACTTTATTAAAAGCAGAAAAAAATCTGTGTTTTAGTATTTGATTTTACAATGTTTTTGTCATTCCAGCGCGATCGCGCTACTTGGTTTCATTCAAATAATTTATTGGCTTCAAATTCCATCAAAGTAATTGCTAGATTAGGGAAGTTCAATGTTACATTAAATTGTGAGTTGGGTAATTATTAATCCCATCAAAGCAAGCGCTTTCAGGCCCACAAAAGGCTCATCCATCATTAAACGCGATCGCTTTCGCCAAATTTTAATTTTCCCGGTATTTGACCATCCTAATTATCGTGCCCTAGAAAGCCGAAATGCCGCGTCTATTTACAAACCGTCCTCGTCATTCCCCTCTCTTTAACAATAACCAATCGATAGATGGCCAGCATTTTAAATGGGAAACGATTAACGCAATTCTCTACATTGTTGGCGGATTTAGCTTTATTATCGGTAGTATCTTTTTCCTTCCCCAATTTGATGATCTTTCAGATATTGGTGCTTGGATTTTCTTTGGCGGGTCACTAGTTTACTTAATTGTCACCGGTTCCGATTTATTAGAGGCAACGGCCTACCTCCGGTCTCAGAAAACAAAAACCATTTGGAATTGGTTAGAATTTTACATTGCTAATGTTTATGTCGGGGGGACAGTTCTGTTTACAATTGGCAGTCTCTTATTCTTATCAGAAATTGATAAAATTGTTGCTGGCGGTTGGTGCTTTACCATTGGCAGTTTACTGTTCTTGATTGGCGCTTGTCTCAATGTCATACAAATTGTCAAGGAGCAATCATTCATTAAATTGCAACTTTTGAACGCAACAGCAATTACTTTTGCGTTAGGGTCAATGCTTTTTCTCATTGCCTCGCTGCCCTATTTATCAGAAGCCTTAACTTTAGAAGACAATTGGGTTTTGTTTAGTTATGTCGCTTGGGAATATATTGCCGGCAGTATTCTATTTTTAATTGGCGGCATTTTTCATTACTACCGTTCCTATAAAAAACATCACTACCAACCGGAAAATATCATTCTCGAATGGGAAAACAGTTTTTATCAATTAGAACCCAATACGCCAAAACAAACGCGAGCAAAACAATTAAAACTACAAGCAAAAATTCATCACAAAATTCAACAAAAAGAAAAGGAAGTCAAAAAATACTATTACGTTATTCAAGAATCGAATTAATCCGCCCTTTGATTGAAAATCGATAGTTTGTCTAGGGCGGTAAGGGAAGTACAGTGGATGAATCATTGATATCTTGGAGAGGTAGCCAGGAAATTTCAGACTAGAAGAACTTGCCCTCTCCTTCTGACAACGAATAAAATAAGATCAAATCTACGCTAAAAGAATTGAAAATTAGTCGCGATCGCTGTAATCATTTGTTTTGATTCATTACAGTGTTATGATCAGATACGAGTAATATCGAGAGAAATGCCCCATCTATTCACATCGCGCCCCCGTCAATACACCCTTTTTAACCAGAAAGCTTTCGGCAGCAATCAATATAAATGGGAATTAGCAAATGGCATCTTTTACATTGTCGGAGGCATCACCTTTGTTGTTGGCAGTGTCTGTTTTCTTCCTCAATATGAACACCTGTTTGATACGGGGGCTTGGATTTTTTTCGGCGGTTCGCTTGTTTATTTAGTGGTAACGGGTCAAGATTTATGGGAATCTAGTAACTATCTACGGTCTCAAACTTTGTTGTCAATCTGGGATTGGCTAGAGTTTTTAGCAGCAAATGTGTATGTTATTGGGACAATTCTATTTATTATTGGCAGTCTATTTTTTTTATCAGAAATTGGCATGATTGTTGCCGGAAGTTGGTGCTTTATTATCGGCAGTTTGCTGTTTCTCATTGGCGCTTGCATCAACATTGTTGAAATTACTAAAGCGAGTTCTTTAGTTAAACTACAATTGCTGAATATCACTGCAATTATGTTTGCCTTAGGCTCAACGCTTTTTTTAGTAGCCTCAATTCCTTACTTGTGGCAACCTTTGGATTTTGAAGAACAACCGCTATTATTTACCTATGTTGGTTGGGAATATATTGTTGGCAGTCTCCTATTTTTAGCGGGAGGAATTATTAACTATTACCGTTTATATAGCAGTAAAACTTATGAACAATTAACCATTGATTGGGACTGAAATGGCCTTAAGAGTTATCCTGATATCGACAGTCTCGCAACCAGAGTTGAATGGCCTTGCCAATAATTCCATTACTGGTTTCTTTAGGAGGAGTAGGCGGGTGAGTTTTATCGGGCAAACCAAAACGAGAATATAAAAAGACCAGACGCCATCCTTGCGAGGTTTTTGTTAGAAAGAGCCAGTGATAATTTTGTACCGAATGCACCGCTTTTTTACGATATTGACGTTCTAAAGTTGTAAAAAAAATTTGTTTCACGCTTTCTGTTTCCGCCTCGGGAAAAGCGGGAGTATAATCGCCTTGGATATTTTGAGTGATCGGATTAAATTCCGGTTTGCCAGCGACAATAATGTAGGTGGAATTGGCTTGGCTTCTTTCAGTCACTTGACTGCGTTGAATGACGCGATTGGCATAACCAGGCAAGTCTTTGAGCAACGTTTTCGTTAGCGGTTGAATGGTGTCTGGACAACGAGACTGAGCTTGCGCCCACTGAGGTAATAATAGCGCGATCGCGCTCCCTAATCCGACTAAGAAATATCGCATCAATTCATCATCTCCTGACAAATTTGTTGCCATGCTATTGCAGGATGACTGGCACTGGTAATCGGGCGGCCAATGACTAAGTAATCCGCCCCGGCTTGTAAGGCTTCTTTGGGCGTCATGACACGTTTTTGATCCCCGGTTTGGGAAAAATCGGGACGAACCCCAGGACAAACTAGCCAGAAATTATTGCCGCAAACCTCTCGCAATTGACTAGCTTCTTGAGGAGAACAAACTGCCCCATCCAATCCTGCTTCTTGGGCTAAAATTGCCATCTGTAACGCATATTCCGGCAGTTCTAAGGGCACTTTCAATTCAAAGGCAAGTTCTCTGGCATTAATACTGGTTAAAAGGGTAACTGCCACTAATTTCGTAGAAGAATTGAGGCTTTGTTTCGCTTCCGCTGCTGCTTGCAAGGCTTGTTTTCCAGCAGTGGCATGAATTGTCAGCAAATCTACTTCGTAATTAATCGCGGAACGACAAGCACCGGCAATGGTATTAGGAATATCATGGAATTTTAGATCAAGAAAAATGCGTTTCTCTTGTTGTTTAAGATAGTCTAGAATTGACGTTCCAGCACTAACAAATAATTCTAATCCCACTTTCCAAAACGTGACATCAGGCAGTTTTTCCACTTGCGCGATCGCGCTGTCTAAATCAGAAACATCGAGGGGAACAATAATTCGTTCTTGAGGTAGCATAATAAGAGTAATTATTTTTGATCAAACATGACACAACAACAATCTCGCCCTTCCATTTGGCAGAAAAAGCCTTGGTGGTGTCAACCTTGGTCAATTATCTTAACAGGAATTGTTTTACCAACGAGTGTTTGGTGGTTAACCCATCTCTGGTGGTTGACATTGCCCGTGGTTATAGCAATTTTAGTCTGGTGGTGGCTCTTTCTTTATATTGTCCCAAAAAGTTATGTCGAGCAAGATCAGTCAGTGAGCGATCAGCAAGTGAGAGAATGAGGGAATGATCATTCATTCCCAGTTATCAAGAATCAATCTAAGTCATGACCCTAGAAACAATTACCATTCCTTCTCAAAGTGAACCCCCCCAATATTTATTAATTGGATTGCACGGTTGGGGGGCAAATGCCCAGGATTTAGCAACGCTTGCTTCTGTTCTCAATTGGAACAACACCCAAATGATGTTTCCAGAGGCACCCTTTGACCATCCTCAGGTTCCCAATGGGAAAATGTGGTATGACTTGCAACAATATGATGAACGAGGATTAAACCATAGTCGGCAAGCCCTGAGTGATTGGTTAGCATCTCTAGAAAGCAGTACCGGCATTCCGCCGCAACGAACCTTCTTAACCGGCTTTTCTCAAGGTGGGGCAATGACCTTAGATGTGGGGTTTGGGTTTCCCTTTGCCGGATTATGTTCCTTCTCAGGATATCTTCATCCGCAACGAGAAATGAATGGGTATTCACCGCCAACGTTGATTATCCATGGCACGGAAGATCCGGTGGTCCCTGTGAGTCTTGCCCAAAAAGCGCGGGATACGCTGCAGCAAGAAGGAGTCAATGTTACCTATCAGGAATTTTCCATGCAACATGAGATTACACCGGAAGCCATGGAAACCTTCAGGCAATTTATGAACAGTGTTTTTAAGTAAACATTCCTCTTGGAAAAATGAGGCGACTTTTCTAACGGCAGAGATATGACATGACAATAAAAAACGTGTCTTAATGAAGTCAGTTGACTTTTATTGGGATGAAGAAAACGTATGACAATTCAGGCTTATGCAGCAAAAGAAGCAGGGGGAAAATTACAACCGTTTACCTATGAACCAGGGGCATTAGGATCCCAAGAAGTAGAAATTGCAGTGGAGTATTGCGGCATCTGCCATAGCGATGTCAGTGTTGTGGATAATGATTGGGGAATTTCGGAGTATCCGGTTGTTCCCGGTCATGAAGTAGTCGGCAAAGTTGCCGCTGTTGGCGACGCTGTTACTAATTTACAAATTGGCGAACAGGTGGGTTTAGGTTGGTTTTCAAGTTCTTGTATGAGTTGTGAGTGGTGCCTATCTGGGGATCACAACCTTTGTCAAAGTGCCGAATTTACCATCGTTGGCCGTTATGGCGGATTTGCGGATAAAGTTCGTGCCCATCAAAATTGGGTTTTTCAACTTCCAGCAGGATTGAACCCGCAAACCGTTGGTCCCTTGTTTTGTGGCGGCATTACCGTTTTTAATCCCATCGTGCAGTTGGATCTCAAAGCCAGCGATCGCGTCGGGGTGATTGGTATTGGCGGTTTAGGTCACATGGCCTTACAATTTTTAAGTGCTTGGGGCTGTGAAGTGACGGCTTTTTCCGGGAGTGCCGATAAAGAACAAGAAGCGCGAAGCCTCGGTGCCCATCATTTTGTTAACTCTCGCGATCCCGAAGCAGTCAAAGCGATGGAAAATTCCTTTGATGCTATTTTTTCAACTGTCAATGCGGATTTAGACTGGGAAAGTTATCTCGCTGCTTTACGTCCCCGCGGCCGGTTGCATTTTCTAGGCGTAACTCCCAATCCCATTGCGGTACAGATGTTTTCCTTGCTTTTGGGACAAAAATCCATCTCTGCCAGTCCTGTGGGAAGTCCAGGGGTAACGAAACAAATGTTGGAATTTATCGCGCGTAAACAGTTAGAACCCATGGTCGAGTTTTATCCGTTTGAACAGGTTAACGAAGCAATGGATAAACTTCGCCATGGCAAACCCCGTTATCGCATTGTTTTGCAACGTTAATTCACAAGTCTTTGTGGGTGAAGGATTTGGCATTGTCGCCGCTATAGGTTTCCGCAATGTGTCCGTCTCCGGTTAATTGATATTTGTAGGTGACTAATCCTTCTAAACCCACTGGCCCTCTTGGGGGCATTTTTTGGGTACTAATGCCGACTTCAGCGCCAAAGCCATAGCGGAAGCCGTCTGAAAAGCGGGTGGAACAGTTATGGAAGACGCCAGCCGCATCCACTTGATTGAGGAAGGTTTGGGCAAGGCTAGCATTTTCGGTAATAATCGCTTCGGTATGTCTCGACCCGTAAGTATTAATATGCGCGATCGCGCTGTCTGAGCTATCGACAATTTTAACAGCCAAGACTAATCCCCCATACTCGGTTTCCCAATCTGTTTCTGTTGCTTCGGCTGCTTGCGGTAAAATCCGACCAGTGGCTTTATCTCCCCGCAATGTTACCCCTTTCTCACTCATGGCGTTTTCTAACTGGGGTAAAAACTCTTCCGCGATCGCGCTGTGAACTAATAACGTTTCCATAGCATTACACGCTGCCGGATACTGGGTTTTGGCATCAACGGCAATTGTCACTGCCTTCTTCAGATCTGCCGTTTCATCCACATAAACGTGACAGATGCCATCGGCATGTCCTAAAACCGGAATGTTGGTGTTGTCTTGAATGAAGCGCACAAAGGCATTTGAGCCTCTCGGGATGATTAAATCCACATATTGATCCAGGGATAATAGTTCCTGAGTTTCAGCACGGGTGGTGAGGAGTTGTACCGTTTCGGGAGGAACGTCTGTTTCGGCTAAAGCATTGTGAATGACTTGGGTTAAGGTTTGGCAAGATTTTAGGGCTTCTTTGCCTCCTTTTAAGATGACCCCATTTCCGGATTTAATCGCTAAACTGGTAATTTGAATGAGGGCATCGGGACGCGCTTCAAAAATGACGCCTAATACGCCTAACGGACAAGTCACTCGTTTCAGAACTAATCCGGTATCAAGTTCCCGATGAATTTGGGCAGCGCCAATGGGATCGCTAAGATTCGCCACATCCTTTACGCCCGCGATCGCGCTTTGCAGTTTCGTCTCGCTGAGTTTCAATCGCGCCTGTAAGGCTTCGGGGATGCCGTCGGCTTTGGCTTGTTCACAATCAGCGGCATTGGCTGCGACAATTTCGTCTTTGTGGTTGGCAAGGGCGTGCGCGATCGCCTCTAAAGCCTGATTGCGCTGTTCGGTGGATAAACCGGCTAGTTGTTGCGCTGCCTTTTGAGTTTGTTGAGCGAGATTGGATAAGGAATCAGAACTCGTTTGTAGAACCGCCATCGCTACTCATTTGACTAAACATCGGGCTTGTTTATTTTACCGTATCTTGATGATCGTTGTTATCGAAATGACAGGCGCCTAAATTTTTTATCTGCCCAACACAGCGCAATCGCGCCCCTCATTGTCCTATGATTGTCCTTGCTTTTCCCTGATTTCATGTTAAGAGTGGAGTTGAGTATAAATACCAGGAGGATTAACGGTATATGAATAATAAGTCAGTTTTAGCAATTTATCGATTGGAATCTGGAACTCCCTGTGAAATCATTGATGAAATTGAAAAGCCCATTGAAATGAACGCTATCACTCGCGATAAACGACTGCAGGAAGAACATGGCAGCGATATTTGGCCAAAATGGCAAGCCCCTTCCGGTCAAGTAACGCCAAGAAAATTAACTGAAGCCCCGTAAGTCCCATCCTCACTAAAGCTCCGGTGTATTTGAAAAATCAGCGCTGGGAGATAAGGCACATTGGCGGGGTAGCCGATCCCTGTGGTTTGCGCTAATATGGGAGTATTATTTGCACAACGTTTTGCTCTAAAATCTAGCTGAAACTGCTGTAAGGTGAGCAAACAGGGTAAATTATCTTTTTGCACAATAAGTACCTAGGGACGCTAGGGGTAAGAAATTGTCTGTCAAGTCGATCTGCCGGGGTTGGTGTGCTATCTAGGTAAAAGGCGCAGGGCAGAAACGCTTTATCGTGAGGTAAACAAGTCCACACTGTATTGCCCGCAATCAGTGTGGGAGAACGTCACAATAGTTTCTCAGATGAGGTTGGGAAACCATCCCAACTTCACATATATAGTTAAGGGGGGATAGGCCATATCTCCTCTTAGGGCAGACAACCTGAGGAATTTGAAAATATTAGAAATAACAAATAAAATAAGTAAATAAAATTAGAGGAGGAGGTTATCGATGGCAGTAGTTGCACCGGAAGTACTTCCCAAACCCGAGACCGAAACAACTCCTGAGGTCAGAGATCGCTTAGAAAGTCTCTTTAATGAAGGCGAAGACGTTGATTTAGTCTTGCACAACGATGACAGCGTTTTCTTTGGGACGGTTATTGAAGCTTTAGTCAAAGTTCTTGAATTTACGGAAGATGAGGCTTATCAAGCCATGCTTCAAGTTCACAATAACGGTAAGGGTGTCTTAGTGACTTGTAAAGAACCGGAAGCAGAAGAATATCAAAAGCAATTAGAGGCTTATGGATTGACTATCAGCATTGATAAATAGTGATTTTTCTTCATACCTGCTCATTTCAAATTCAGGTTTGAGAGGAAGTTTTTGTCAGTTAAGATGTTAAATTAACCCGAATCAAGATCGGGCTGGTCGCATTATTTTTTGAACGCTATTCAGTAGTTTTTGGCTCATCACGTGCAAATTTTAAATAACAATCCAGGGCGCGATCGTCCAAGGTTTGTTCTTGAGGGCAGATTGCGCCCTTTAAATATCAATCTTGAAACAAAAGTTCCAATCTCGCACTTAGTCGTTAATTATTTTGCATGATGAAGCCCAGATTGCACTTGCCACAACCCAGCATAAATTCCATCCCATTCCAATAGCTGTTCGTGCTTTCCTTGTTCTACAATTTGCCCTTGATCCATCACATAAATATAATCGCAATGGCGAATGGTGGAGAGGCGATGCGCGATCGTCGTGCGGTTTTGGGTAATCACGTCTAGGGAACGCTGAATGGCAGCTTCCGTTTCATTATCTACGGCAGAGGTAGCTTCGTCTAAAATCAGAATTGGCGGATCTTTCAGTAATGTTCGGGCAATGGCAAGCCGCTGTCGTTGTCCCCCAGATAATTTTTGGCCGCGTTCCCCCACCACAGTCTCGTAGCCATGAGGTAAGCAATGTTGCAGTGAACCCCATCAGAATTAAAATGCGGATCGAGGGGACAAATGCGGCACTCAAGGCAATGGCTTTGCGATTGCTTTGGCGGTAGGCGTCACTTTCTCTTTGCACGCGATCGCGCTCGTAAGTTTCAGCGGTAAAACTTTTAATTGTTGCAATGAAGGAGTTTTGTTTTTGAACGACGACATCAATGGCAATCCCAATGAGATAAGGCGGCGCTAAATCAAAAATGGTGTTGAGAATCGAACACGCGATCGCGCCAGCAATTTGACGATGATAGGCATTCCCGTAACGGAGAAGCCGAGATAAGGGATGATGGGAAGACAACATTCAGCTAATGGAAAATAATGGCAAGACTGAGTTAATAGTCTAAATCAACAGAGTGCCCTTTGTTAAGATAATTTTAAGCGCGATCGCGCCTTATCCTTGTGATTTATACAACAGGGCAACAAAATTCATCAACCCGGAGTGTCGTTTCGCCATGATCGGGAATCCAAGCAACCCATTCTGTTTCTGATTTTTCACAGAGTAATAGCGCTTCGTTGTGGCTAAAGGGATTGAGTTCTGTCAATAACTCCACCCACATGTGGGATTGTAATTGCGGAAGATTAAGGCGATTGCTGTAATCATTCGTCGGCAGACTGCACCATCTAACTTGCAGGTTTTGTCGTTGTCCTTCTAGGGTTGCCATTGCTTGATCCTCGGTTATCTGATCAATTCGTTCCAATTATTTTGTATCATATTATACAGATTTTCCAGGCAACACTTCAACTTGAGAGACTTAGGCTTCATGAAAATTTAGAGTTTGATAGTTTGGGGATCGCTATTGTAGGAAACGCCGGTATTTTTTGATCCGAATCTTGATGTAACAAGGCTTTTCTAACGAGAGGAATCTCCAGAAACAATCAATTTAAATATTTGCAAATTATTCTTAATAGGTCTAGGATATGGGATGATTAACTGCGTCTAGATCTGTCCATCAACTTGCTTAATTATCAGTCAAAGCATAAAAGATTCTTCCGAGTGCAACCCTTTTCTCTGATGGGGCTTGCTGTGGGAGGATTAATACTCTTAATCTGTCTGGTGAGCAACCTAGCGTTGGGCGCCTCTGATATTCCCCTGGCGGAAGTATACAGAGCGTTTGCCGCCTATGATGGCTCAACAGAACATCTAATTATTCGCACCATTCGCTTACCGCGATCGCTGATTGCCACATTTGTCGGTGCTGCCCTTGCTGTTGCAGGCGCGATCATGCAGGGCATTACTCGCAATCCCTTGGCCTCTCCTAGCATCTTAGGCATTAATGCCGGCGCCTCTTTAGCTGTTGTCATTACCACTTTTGTTCTCAATGATATTGGACTGAGTTTGTATGTTTGGTTTGCGTTCTTTGGTGCTGCTGTAACGGCAGTGATGGTCTACTTTTTAGGTGCTTTAGGTCGGGGTGGCTTAACCCCCATTAACCTTACTATGGCTGGGGCAGCCTTGACTGCTTTTTTTACCTCCTTAACAAACGGGGTTTTAATTGTTAGTCAGCAAACCTTGGATCAAATCCGCTTTTGGTTAGCCGGTTCTCTGGCTGGTCGCGAAATTGAGTTATTTTGGCAAGTTTTACCCTACTTTAGTATTGGTTTAATCCTAGCGCTGTCTTTGGGCAGGCAACTCACTATGTTGTCATTGGGAGAAGATGTAGCCAAAGGATTAGGACAGCGAACGCTTTTGGTCAAAATAAGTGCTGCAGTCAGTGTAATGTTCTTAGCAGGGTCTAGTGTTGCCATTGCCGGTCCCATTGGCTTTATTGGCTTAATTGTGCCTCATATGACTCGCGCTTTGATTGGAGTGGATTATCGTTGGTTGTTGCCCTATGCTGCGCTTTTTGGTTCCATCCTACTGTTATTAGCAGATTTATGTGCCCGTTTGTTGTTTCAACCCCAAGAAATTCCAGTGGGGCTGGTAATGCCATTAATTGGCGCTCCCTTTTTCATTCATTTGGTGCGCTCTCAGGTGAAACGTTAACCTATGAAATCTCCCTGGTTAGTGATTCGTTCTCAAAAACTTCCTGTTTCCTTTCGGGTGAATCGGCAAGTGCCAACGGTTCTCCTCATTTTAGGCCTTATTACGTTGGCGACAATGGTAATCAGCGTTAGCTACGGGGAATATCCTGTTCCTCCCCTGGCAACGATTCAAACGATTCTGGGCTTAGAAAGCGGCAATTCCGATTATGGGTTTATTATTAGAACCTTACGCTTGCCTCGGACGCTAGTTGCGTTTTGTGTGGGCGTCGGACTCGCGATCGCGGGAACCATTACACAAGGCATTACCCGCAATCCGTTAGCAGCCCCCAACATTATTGGCGTTAATGCTGGGGCATCTCTAGCCGCAGTTGCCTTACTCGTAATCTTTCCTTCCGCACCCATTTCCCTATTGCCTGTTGTTGCCTTTGCTGGCGGGTTAACTGTTGCTATTATGATTTATTTCCTGGCCTGGAAAGGGGGCAGTTCTCCGGTACGACTAATTTTAGTAGGAATCGGATTAAACGTAATTGCCGGGGCATTAACCAATCTGATGATTACTTTTGGCAATATCAACAATGTTTCACAAGCCTTGGTTTGGTTAACCGGCAGTGTTTATGGACGCAGTTGGGAACAATTATTCGCCCTATTGCCATGGTTACTGATCTTTGGTTTGCTGGCTTTGGTCATGGCAAGAGAACTGAATGTCCTCAGCTTGGGCGATGAAGTAGCGCGAGGATTAGGCAATCGCATTGAATGGCAACGAGGAATATTACTCCTCACTAGCGTTGCCCTTGCCAGTGCTTCGGTTGCAACGGCAGGTTCCATCGGCTTTGTGGGTTTGATAGCACCGAATATATCCCGAAAGTTAGTGGGGGGCACTCAAGAAGGACAACTTCCCACCGCTGCCATAATTGGCGGGATGTTAGTCGTGATCGCTGATTTGTTAGGACGGATGCTGTTAGCGCCAACAGAATTGCCTTGCGGTCTCATTACCGCTGCCATTGGCGCCCCATTTTTCATTTACTTACTGATTCGCAAACGCTAGCAACAAGATACTCTCATGAATCGACTGGAAACCAAACAGCTGACTCTCAGTTACCATAAGACTCCCATTATTAACGACCTGTATTTAGCCCTTCCTTCTCAACAAGTTACCGCATTAGTCGGTCCCAATGGCTGTGGCAAATCAACTTTGTTGCGAGGGCTAGCGCGATTGCTAAAGCCGCGTCGGGGAACAGTTTATCTTGATGGCGCTGAAATCTTAAAACTCTCCACGAAAGCTGTTGCCAAACGCTTAGGCATTCTCCCGCAAAGCCCGATCGCGCCGGAAGGATTAACGGTTAGAGATTTAGTCGCCCAAGGGCGGTATCCCTACCAAAACTGGTTGCAACAATGGTCAAAACAGGATGAAGAAATGGTCGCTTGGGCATTAGATCTCTCTGGTATGACCGAATTTGCCGATCGCGCGTTAGATAACTTGTCTGGCGGGCAACGACAACGGGCTTGGATTGCCATGGCACTTGCCCAAAATACTGAAATTCTGCTGTTAGACGAACCGACAACGTTTTTGGATTTAGCCCATCAAATTGACATTTTAGAGTTACTGTCAGAATTGAATGAGACTCAGGATAGAACCATTGTCATGGTAGTTCATGATTTGAACCAAGCAGCCCGTTATGCCGATAATATGGTAGTTATCCAACAGGGTCAAATTTATGATCAGGGAAGGCCAAAGCAAGTCATGACTGAAGCAATGGTCTCCAATGTCTTTGGGGTGGATTCTCGCATTGTTCCTGATCCAGTGGTAGGAACGCCCATGTGTGTCCCTTTAGGTCGTCAAACCCAATCCAAGTCTAGTTAAAGGGGAATTAGTTTGCAAACCGATATCTTAGATGTTTATCAGCAAATTTCTCATAATAAAACCTTCCGCGAACGAGCTAATGTTGGGACTCGTGGAGATTTAATTGAAGTGGATAATCATCAAATTATCAAAGCGGATAAGGTTGGTGAACAGAGTACGGCTTGGGAATTTCAAGTTTTAATCGCATTAGAATCTTTGGGAATTACTCCGAAACCTGTTCAAGAAAAGGGAATATTTGGCTATCCTGATACATTTCAGATGGAAAAAATTGATAATGGCGCTACTTTTCAAGAGTATTTAGAAGCATTTTTATTGGGAAATTATAGCCCAACTATTTTTATTAATCTTTGTCGCGCGATCGGCCAAATTTTAAATCAGTTTTGGGAAGCAGGTTGGGTTCATGGCGATCTTCACGGCGACAATATTGTTATTGATATTGATTCCGATCAGTTAGTTTGGATGCCTTATCTGATCGATTTTGGGACAACATTTCATCATGATTGCAACCATCCTTTGGGGCAACAAATATTTGCTGAAAGAAAGATGACAACACTTCAAGAACTGCCAGAACCAGGTGAAGATCTGGATGTTCTTTCTGGTATCTTTACTCTCACTTATAACAGTATTGCAACAGAAGATAATCAAGCTTACTGGGAAGGACTTGAGACTTTAAAAAAGCAAGTTTCAGTCTTTTGAATTAGTAGCGCGATCGCGCCTTCAAAAACTATAGATTGCTAAAAAATCGGGAGTGTCAATAACATTGAAATAAAGCAATGCAACAACTACTACTGTATAAATCGTTGCTCCCGCTAATCCTAATAAAACATCCCGTTTGAAACTTGACTCGCGATCCTCAAAAAATAAGTCAAAAGTTCCCCACTGCATCATCAAAATGCCAATGATATTAGATAGCCAATAACCAATCACTGTCAAAATCATAAACGCATCAGCAAACATCCAATTAAACAGATAGGCAAAGCCATAAGCAATGGGTAAATTAAAAAATAAATCATTCCACCAAGAAAGTGGCGATAATAAATAACCCAATCCCACTAAAAAACTTCCTTTTGATTTTTTCAATAAACTCATAATTCTTTACTAATTATTCATTACTGATGACTTGACCGCAATGAGGGCAAGTTTTGTTAGTATTGCGTTGCTTTTTCGCTTTACGGGCTTGTAATTCTTCCGAAAAACCAGAGGCTAAAATGCCAGCAGGTAGGGCAAATAAACCAATTCCTAAAACTGCTAAAATTGCACCAAGAATTCGACCGACTAAGGTTACTGGATAAACATCGCCATAGCCCACTGTTGTTAGGGTAATTGTTCCCCACCACATTGCTTTCGGAATACTAGAAAACGCTTCCGGTTGTGCCGAATGTTCGGCAAAATAAATTAAGCTAGAGGCCAGTGCTAATAAAATCGATAACACAAATAAAGACAGTAGCAATTCTTCTTGCTTTAACCGAAAAACCCGTCCTAAAATTTTTAATGAATCAGTATAACGATTTAACTTCAGAACTCGAAACAACCGAAATAAACGTAAAGCACGACCAATTCGCAACTCTGTCGGAAGCAGCCATAAATAAAAGGGAATAATGGCTAATAAATCAATCAGTGCCAGTGGAGTAAATATAAATCTAACTCTTCCCCAAAATGGATGTCGATAATGAGATTTAACCGTACAACTCCATACCCGCAATACATATTCCAGAGTAAACACGACTGCCGAGAACACCTCAAAACTCCGAAACCAGACTTGATACTGTTCAAATAAAGGATCAACGGTTTCTAAAGCAACTGCCACTAAATTTAAGAAAATAAGGGCGAGGATAAAAATATCAAAGGCTTTACTTAGCCAGTCTTTTGGTTCCGCAAATTCTAATACTTTATAAACTCGGTATTTTAGAGATAAGCGGCGGGTTTTCATAAAAACTTGATTGGGGAAGCTATCCTAATTTTTGGCCTCTAGCTTATCACAATTCAATCCCTATTCAAAGAGACTTCATTTAAGACCTTTCCTGCCACTGATCCAGCACATCTTTGATTAAAACTTCGTGAATCCAAATTTGACCAATGACGGTTAAAGGCAGTGCTAAAAATAATCCCAAAAAGCCGAAGAAAGTGGCAAAGAAAACTTGGGCAAGCAACGTAAAGGCTGGAAATAAAGAAACTTGTTGTGCCATGACTAAAGGCGTCAGTAATGTCCCTTCGACTTGTTGGAGAACAATGTAAAATACTAAAACAGCTAAACTTTTCCAAGGAGCATCTAATAGCGCGATCGCGGTAGGTGGAATGACACTTAAAACGGGTCCAAAATTGGGAATAAAGGTTAATAATCCGGTTAGCATTGCTTGCGCTAAAGCCAGATCAATATCGAGCAATAAAAGCCCAATAAAACTCAATACTAGCAGAAACGTCATACTAAACAAGGTTCCAATTAACCAACCTTGAAGCGACTGTTCACATAAAACTAAAATTTCATCAATCCGTTGGCGATAAAAGGAAGGAAATAAACGAATAAATCCTTTTCGATAGGGAGTGGGATCAGCAAGTAACATAATGGTTAGAACAAATACTAATAAAATGTTTAAGAGAATCCCCACTGATGTCGAAAAAAACGTAAATCCTCCTCCTAATAAACGATTGTATAGAGGTTGAATTTGTTGTGATAATTGAGTAAAATTAGGAAGTAATTCTAATAACTCGGGAGGCAACCTTTTTTCTAGGAGAGTCAGCCAACTATTTAATTGATTAATTCCCTTCGGTACTAAGTCAATTAATTGCTGTAACTGTTCAAAAAGCGGAGGGACAATGACCCAAACAAATGTAATTGCTGACGACAAAACAATGAGTACTGAAAGCAAAACGGCATAACTGCGTCGGATATTTAATTTTTGTAACTGCTTAACTAACAAATTAAGGGCATTGGCAATTACTACTGCCGTAAAAACTAAAAGAAGCAACTGTTTAATTTGCCATAGAATATATAATGAGAGAGTCAGAGCAACAATGCCCATCCACTTTCCTAAAGTCACGGCAATCAGTCCTCACGATTGTGATTTAAAAAATCTTTGCCCTAGCACCACTCCCAGAATAACGCTTGGCGTAACAACCATACTGATTGCTAACAACGCAGAAGGATTGATCTCTACATAGGGAGCGAGAGACTTAATTAAAACTGAAATCATTGCAGAAAATACAAATACTTTGAGAATAAATCCAATTTCCATACGACGTTAACCTGAATTCGACTTGACGGACGAGTTATGCTGACCTACTAATAGACCAGCTTACGAAAAAAAGTGAATCTAAATTGTTAAGCTCCCGCAATCAGATGAATTAACGAACTTTCTTTTTAATAAAACTCACTAATTGATTCATTTGTTTATGTAATTGATCAATTTGACCTTGCATTTTTTCCACTTGATTGCTCAGTTCAGCCACTTTCGCTTGCAAGGCAGCCACATCTTGTTCTTCCTCCTTATTTGGAGCTGATTTGGCTTCTGCCTGAGCGGCTGGTTCTTTTTTAGCAGGTGCTTTTGCCCTAGCATCTTTGATAGCTTTAACCAGTTGTTCTCGTTCAAATGGTTTTTCGATAAACGCAAAACTTTCAAAAGGCTCGGAAATTTTTTCAGTAACTTCTTCTTTCCGCCCCGACATTAAAACTAACGGGATTGCTTTTAAGTTAGCGTCATTTTGTATTTCTTGATACACTTCCCAACCACTAACTTTCGGCAATAGAAAATCTAAAATGATCAGTTGCGGTTGTTGCGAGTGAATCAGATTTAGACCCTCCTTTCCATCTCGGGCTTCGACAATTTCGATCTTATCCGAAGGCAACATATCTTTAACCCGCATTCTGATCATTTTACTGTCATCAATGACCAGTATTTTTTGCATTTCTACAAAACTCCTTAATTCCGAAAATAATGCTTTGTTTCCATGTTCCTTCTCTTTGCAAGCAAACGATTTTGCGCAAAGAGTCAGATTAAGAGGATAATACTCATTAGTGTATCCTTATCTGGGATTGGTTTCACCCATCTAGCACAAAATTTGATCGCAAACAAATATTCATGCTGACCTTCAACGCAACTCAAGAACTCCCCAACTGGGTAGTATATCCCCTTTTTAAACCGTCATCCCCTTGTTCGGTATCCTGCACTTTTTAAGCGTGCCTCCCCCTCTCCAGAATGGAGGGTAGAGCAAATTCCAAATTAAAGGAATTATTGTAGCAAGTATAAGGAGAATTTGTTATGGGAAAAGTAGTCGGGATTGACTTGGGAACAACCAACTCCTGCATTTCCGTAATGGAAGGCGGACAATCCACTGTTATTTCTAACGCAGAAGGGTTTCGTACTACGCCATCAGTTGTTGGTTATGCTAAAAATGGCGATCGCCTGGTTGGGCAAATTGCAAAACGTCAGGGGGTAATGAACCCTGAAAATACCTTTTATTCCGTTAAGCGCTTTATTGGTCGCAAATATGACGAAATTCAAGAGGAAGCCAAGGAAGTTTCCTATCAGGTCACTAGAGCTTCCGACGGTAACGTTAAATTAGAATGTCCCAATCAAGATAAACAATTTGCCCCAGAAGAAATTTCTGCACAAGTACTGCGGAAACTCGTGGAAGATGCCAGTAAATATCTGGGAGAAGATGTAACTGAAGCGGTAATTACGGTTCCAGCCTACTTTAACGACTCGCAACGTCAAGCTACCAAAGACGCAGGGAAAATTGCCGGCCTAGATGTTAAACGCATTATCAACGAACCGACGGCAGCTTCCCTCGCTTATGGCTTAGATCAGAAAAATAATGAAACCATCCTCGTATTTGACTTAGGCGGCGGTACCTTTGACGTTTCCATTCTAGAAGTTGGGGATGGGGTATTTGAAGTTTTAGCAACGTCTGGCGATACCCACCTTGGCGGGGACGACTTTGATAAGAAAATTGTTGACTATCTTGCGGATGAATTCAAAAAACAAGAAGGGATTGATCTCCGTCAAGATAAACAAGCCCTGCAACGCTTAACAGAAGCGGCAGAAAAAGCCAAGGTTGAGCTTTCCAGTGTGACGCAAGCGGATGTCAACTTACCCTTCATCACCGCAACTCAGGATGGCCCCAAACATATGGAAATGAGCATTACGCGGGCTAAATTTGAAGAACTCTGCTCGGATTTGATTGACCGTTGCAGCGTTCCCGTTGAAAATGCTCTCAAAGACGCCAAACTCGATAAAGATAAAATTGATGAAATTGTCATGGTAGGAGGTTCCACTCGTATTCCTGCCGTGCAAGAGCTCGTTAAGCAAAAATTAGGAAAAGATCCCAATCTGAGCGTTAATCCTGATGAGGTGGTTGCTGTTGGCGCAGCCATTCAAGGCGGTGTCTTATCTGGAGAAGTTAAAGATATCCTCCTGTTGGACGTTACGCCGCTTTCCTTGGGTGTGGAAACCCTCGGCGGCGTAATGACTACGATGATTGAACGCAACACCACCATTCCGACCAAAAAACAAGAGACCTTCTCGACAGCAGTAGATGGCCAAACCAACGTGGAAATTCACGTCCTGCAAGGGGAACGCGAGTTTGCCAAGGATAACAAGAGCCTCGGAACCTTCCGTTTAGATGGCATTCCACCGGCGCCCCGCGGTGTACCGCAAATTGAAGTGACCTTCGATATTGACGCCAACGGCATTCTCAACGTCACGGCGAAGGATAAAGGCAGCGGCAAAGAACAGTCCATTAGTATTACCGGCGCTTCTACCTTACCTGAAGAAGAAGTGGAACGCATGGTGGACGAAGCCGAGAAAAACGCAGAAGAAGACAAGAAACGCCGTGAACAAATCGAACGGAAAAATCAAGCTGACTCCTTGGTTTATCAAGCCGAGAAACAAATTAACGAACTCGGCGATAAAATTCCCGAAGAAGAGAAAAGCAAGGCAGAAAACTTGGTTAGCCAGCTGAAAGAAGCTGTTTCCCAAGAAGATGATGAACAAATTCAGAAGCTAATGCCAGAACTGCAACAAGTGCTGTATAGCATTGGCTCGAATGTTTATCAACAAGAAGATGGCAGCGCGGCCGCTGCAGGGGCAGCTGGAGATGGTGCCAGTGCTGGTAGCGAGTCTAGCGCCTCCAGTAGCAGCGGTAAGTCTAGCGGCGGCGATGACGTTATTGATGCAGAATTCTCAGAATCAGAAAGTAAGTAAGATGAACCCGTTAGTTAGATAAGCAGACGGGGGGCAACTCGCTCCCCGTCTTACATTTTGTTAAAATTTTAAATCTGAATTGGAAGCAAGGAGAAAATCATGACCAAACAAACGCTATGCGGCACTCGCCTAAAACAAAAACGCAAATCTGGTTTTCGTGCCAGAATGCGCACCCGTAACGGCAGAAAAGTCATTAACGCTCGCAGAAGAAAAGGGCGGGCGCGTTTATCCGTTTAGTCGTCAGGCAACATCTATTGTGGGCTTGCCAAAAGCAAATCGACTCCAACGCGGCCGCGAGTTTAAAGCGGTCTATAAGAAAGGACGACGCTGTTCTGGAAAATATTTAATCCTGCGCGCTTTTCGGGATATTTCCCCCGCTCAGGGAGAGGCTGCTCTCCCTCCCACTCAAGTGGGCATTTCCATTAGTCAAAAAGTCAGTAAAAAGGCAGTGGTTCGCAATCGAATCAAACGGCAAATTCGGGCAATTATTCGGTCTTTATTGCCTCAGTTGCCTTCGGGATGGAAAATTGTTGTGATTGTCAAGCCACAAGCGCAAGGATGCAAATATGAAGATTTTTTGCGAGAATTAAAACAGTTATTAATCACTTCCGAGGTATTACATGGGGATTAAAGAGACGGTTTATTTTGAAGGCGGTCCTCACATTGGGGACTTGATTATTAATCTCTTATTAGGGTTGATGGTGATTTTTTTACCCTTTACCGTCGGTGCCATTGTGCGAGCCCTGTGGTTGCGGTATCGCATTACCGACCGGCGAATTTCAGTAATTGGGGGATGGCGGGGGCGCGATCAAACTGATGTGGTCTATACAGAAATTGTCAAATTAGTAAAAGTCCCTCGTGGCATTGGGCTATGGGGAGATCTCATTATTACACTCAATGATAAAAGCCGCTTAGAAATGAAGGCAGTTCCCAAATATCGAGAAATTCATGATTACATTGCAGAAAAAGTGGCCAGCAAGACCGGAAAATCATTAGAAGCAATTACGGTTCGCTAAGATGTTGCTAAAAGCGCGATCGCGCTCTTGAGTCGGTTGTTGCGGCAAGAAGAGGCGAAACAAGATGAATAGCTGATTCAGGAGAAATGGTTCCGATTAGATCTCCTGAGCATGAGACAATTATATCGTGAGGGAGTTCCCTATCTCTCTTTCCCCTAATCTGACTTAGGGAAATCAAACGGGTGGATGGGGAGTTGCCAAGGGGGTTGTTAAATTAGTGATAACTAACCCTTACGAATCGTTCAAGATTCGATACATTAAAACAGAGAAAACAGTACGCGCAGGACGCTCAAGAGAAAACGCATGGATTTTGGGATCGGATTTCTTTCTAACAACATAATGCTGCCAATCCTGGATTTTTTCCACGGGATTGTCTCTAGCTATGGCTTTGCCATTATTGCTTTAACCCTGGTGATTCGCTTTGCCCTTTACCCGTTGAGTGCCACTTCCATTCGGAGTATGAGACGGATGCGAGTGGCGCAACCGGCCATGCAAAAGCAGGTCAAGGAAGTACAAGAACGGTACAAAGATGATCCGGAAAAACAACGCCAGAAGATGAGTGAAGTGTATAAAGAATATGGCAATCCTCTGGCTGGGTGTTTCCCGATCATTTTACAAATGCCGATTCTGTTTGCTTTATTTGCCACTCTGCGGGGATCGCCGTTTGCCGATGTTGACTATACCGTTGACCTGCAAGTATTTCCCCAAGAACAAATTGAGTCGGTGCAACCGGAAACGGTAACTACCAAGGAAGAAACGGTTTATATTACTGAAGATACCCATTATAAACTTTTAGGCCTGCTTCCTAATAAAAATTTAGGGGTGGGAGAAACGACCCATCTGGAATTCCAAACCGAAGAAGGAAAATCATTAACGCAATTAACAACAGAACAAAATACCGAGTTGACCCCAAGCTGGGAAGTGGTTAGAGGTCAAGAACGGGTCAAAATTGAGGAAGATGGAACTATTCGCGCGATCGCGCCGGGAGAAGCAACGGTAAAAGCCAGTCTTCCTGGGGTCGCTAAAAATGAAGGCTTCCTCTTTATTGAAGCACTTGGCCGCGTTGGCGCTGTAGGCGAAGATGGCACAATTCATTGGGATATTTTAGGAATGGTGCTATTTTTCGGTATTAGTTTATACGCCAACCAACAACTGTCCGGTCAATCCAATGCTGGGGGCGAAAATTCTCAACAACAATTAATTAGTAAAATTACCCCGATTCTATTTACCGGAATGTTTTTATTCTTCCCGCTTCCGGCTGGGGTACTGATGTATATCGTCATCGCAAACATTTTCCAAACTGCCCAAACCTTGATTGTGATGCGGGAACCGTTGCCAGACAATTTACAAAAGCTGGTCGAGGAACAAGAAAAACAACAAAAGAACCAAGAAGAGTTGCCCTTTGAAAAACGGTCCCGGAAAAAAGAAAAAGAGAAAGCATCAGGATAAATATGGCGCAAGATGTAACGCGGGGTCAACAGTGGCTGGAAACTGTTCTCAGCCTCATGGGCACCCCGACTTCTGTGAAACTGTCTTACCCGAAACCAACGGAAGAAACAACCCTCGCTGACAACACGCCTTGGTTGGTGATTGATGAAACCCAATTGAGCGAGGATCAGGCTAAAGCCTTACTGAAGGATCAAGGGCAAACCTTAGATTCCCTTCAGTACCTAGCCAACACCTTGCTCAATTTAGGGTTGGAACCGGAAGCCCAAAGTGCCTTTACGGTTGAATTCAAAGGCTATCGCCAGCAACGGGAAAAAGAATTGCGGGTCTTAGCAGAAAAAACGGCCTGGCAAGTTCTGGAAACAGGAGAAGTAGCGGAATTAAAATCGCTATCTGGTGCCGAACGGCGACAAGTGCATCAAGCAGTATGAAGGGTTAGAATCATGGAGTCGGGGACAAGAACCTGATCGCCGCTTGGTGGTGCAACGACGTAACTGATTCGAGTAAAGCGCGATGATAGAAGCGATTTATCTTCCACGGCTGCTGAAAGCGCCAGGGAAAAGTGAACAGATTAAACTCCAAGACTTTATCCCTGGTTTGGAAACTCTGACGCCAGTGCGGGGAACGATGGTAGTGACGCATTGTGAAACCTATTTGCAAGTTTCAGCCAATGCCGAAACCATTAAAACCTTAATCTGCGATCGCAGTTTGCAACAGTATAATCAGCGGTTAGTGGTCAATACCAGCGAATTAATTTGGCTCAAAATTCATCCAGAAGAACAAGAGCCCATCCATAAAGAAATGGAAGTGTCGGTGGAGGAGTTAACAGAAAGTTTGCCGGCTCAAGGATATTTTAACCCTGAAAGCTGGCTGTATGAACAGTTTTGCTTACAAATGCCCATCCGCCAATTAAGTAGTGACGCAGCTGCCGGTGAATATGACTACAATGATACGCCCCCCTTAGATCAACGTTGGGCGGCTTTGGCAGCATTAAAAGAAAATTTGCCGGATACCAATGGAGGGGATGAAGGATGAGTTTTCGCCAAGAGTTTGAACTACTCCTTCGAGCGTGTTATCCCTTAATTTATATTCCCACCTTTGAAGAAGAACGGGTAGAAAGCGCGATCGCGGATTGTGCCAAACGGGTGGGCAATCGCAACATTTATATCTGGGATTTTGTGGATGGCTATCAAGATAATCCCAATAATGCCGGAGTCGCACGGCGGAACCCCTTACAAGCCCTGGAATATGTCGAAAAACTCCCTACTGAACATGGATCGATTATTATTTTACGGGATTTCCACCGCTTCCTAGAGGATATTTCTGTGGCGCGGAAACTCCGGAATCTGTCGCGGAAACTCAAATCGTTGCCCATCAATGTTGTACTGGTTTCTCCAGAACTTTCGATCCCCTCCGATTTAGGTGAAGTCCTAACAGTTGTGGAATTTCCACTGCCCAATAGCGATGAAATTAAAACGGAAATTCAACGCTTAATTAGCGGGATTCCCCAAACTTTACCGGAAAAGCAACTGGATGCCTTTGTGCGGTCTGCTCAAGGACTTTCTTTAGAACGGATTCAACGGGTGCTTACGCGCGCGATCGCGGATCATGGGGAACTGCAACCCGAAGATGTGGATTTAGTTGTGGAAGAAAAACGGCAATCCATCCGGCAAACACAAATTCTGGACTTTTATCCCGCTAACGAAGAAATTACCGATATTGGAGGTCTTGATAACCTCAAGGATTGGTTATTGCGACGAGGCGGGGCCTTCAGCGATCGCGCCCGCGCCTACGGCTTGCCCCATCCTCGCGGTTTGCTGTTAGTGGGGATTCAAGGAACTGGCAAATCTTTGACTGCCAAAGCTATTGCCCACCATTGGCATCTTCCCCTGCTTCGCCTGGATGTGGGACGCTTATTCGGAGGATTGGTGGGAGAATCCGAATCTCGCACCCGACAGATGATTAGCTTAGCTGAAGCCCTTGCCCCCTGTGTCCTCTGGATTGATGAAATTGACAAAGCTTTTGCCGGATTAACCGGACAGGGAGACTCTGGCACCAGCAGCCGCGTTTTTGGGACCTTTATCACCTGGTTAGCCGAAAAAACGTCCTCAGTATTTGTGGTGGCTACTGCTAACAATGTTCGCGTTCTTCCCCCGGAAATGCTGCGCAAAGGTCGATTTGACGAAATTTTCTTCGTGGATTTACCCACCCAAACCGAACGGCAAGAAATTTTCTCAGTTCACCTCTCTCACTTGCGTCCCCAGAACGTCAAAGACTATGATCTAGAGCGACTGGCCTATGAAACCCCAGATTTTTCTGGTGCTGAAATTGAGCAAACCATTATTGAAGCCATGCACATTGGCTTTAGTGAGAATCGGGACTTCACCACCGAAGATATTCTGCAAGCTGCCAGTCAAATTGTTCCCCTTGCCCGGACGGCCCAAGAGGAAATTCAATTCCTGAAAGAATGGGTGAGTGCCGGCAAAGCGCGTAAAGCCTCCCGTGATAACGCTCTTACTCTCTAAACCTAATTCCTTAACTGAATTATCCGCTTATGAATCTTTCTGGTTTAGCACAGTTTATTTTAGGATTTTTGATCGGTGTTTTCATCCTAACCGGGGCAGGCGCGGCCACTGCTTATTGGTTTTTCAATCGGATGTCTGATGCCCCTCCCGAACCTAATTTTTCTGAGGAATCCTCTTCCGAAACAACGAAAGCAACAAAGCAATCCCAATCTAATTCGCAGCCATCCTCGTCCCAACAAAAGGCTTCTTCTGCGCAAACCGCTAGTACTGTTTCCAATCAATCGGAAAATACCACCTCTGAAAAATCCGATGATGAATCCGAACAATCAGAATCCGAATCGGAACGCACGGTTCAGGAACGGTTTGGGGAACAAGCCTACAAAGCTCGGGTGACTTGGCCGAATGGGTTAAGTTTGCGCGATCGCCCCAGTGCCAATGCCTCCAGAGTGGGAGGAGTTTATTATAATGACAAGCTCGTCATTATTGAAGAAAGCAGCGATGGGGATTGGCAAAAAGTGTACGTTCCAGACAGCGGTGAAAAAGCTTGGGTCAAGGCAGGCAATGTGGAAAAAATTAATGAATAGCCATGACTGTCTTTTCCATGACAGCGCCTTCATCAGAGATAATTAGGTCAGCAACCATCGATATCAATCAAGAATAATCATCATAAAATATGCAATTTGCTGAGCGTCTGGACAGAATTCCTCCTTACCTATTTGCAGAAATTAATCGGAAACGCCAAAAACTGCTTTCCCAAGGGGCTGATCTCATTAATTTAGGTGTGGGCGATCCCGATCAAGCGACCCCACAACCGATTCTCCAGACGATGCACGACGCCATTGATGAACCGAGCAATCACAACTATCCTCCCTATCAAGGAACACTGGAATTTCGTCAAGCTGTCGCAGCATTCATGGCTCGCCGCTATGGGGTAACTGACCTTGACCCGGAAACGGAAGTTCTCTCTTCTATTGGTTCCAAAGAGGCCATTCATAACACCTTTTTGGCCTTTGTGAATCCTGGGGATTATACGCTCATTCCCGATCCCGGTTATCCCGTTTATAATACCGCAACCTTATTTGCAGATGGTCAGCCCTACCCCATGCCTCTCCAACCGGAAAATGACTTTTTACCGGATTTAAACGCTATTCCCGCTGAAATTGCCCAACAAGCGAAATTGCTGTGGATCAACTATCCCAACAATCCCACAGGCGCCTTAGCCAGTTTTGACTTTTTCCGGGAAGTTGTCGCGTTTTGTCGTCGCCACGATATTTTACTCTGTCATGATCATGCCTATGCGGAAATGGCTTACGATGGCTATCAACCGCCGAGTGTTTTACAAGTACCAGAAGCAAAAAACTGCGCGATCGAGTTTCATAGTGCCTCTAAGTCTTACAATATGACGGGTTGGCGCGTTGGGTTTGTCGTTGGCAACTCCCTCGGCATTCAGGGATTGGCTAGAGTGAAGAGTAATGTGGATTCTGGTGTGTTCCAAGCCATTCAACAAGCTGTCATTACCGCTCTAGAAACCCCCCGTCAAGAAATCAACAAGGTGATGGAAATTTATCAGCGTCGCCGAGATATTGTTGTTGAGGGATTAAGAAGTCTCGGTTGGAAGATTGCCCCTCCGAAAGCGACGCTTTATGTTTGGGTACCGGTTCCTGAGGGGTATACTTCCCAAGAATTTACCAATTTATTGTTAGAGGAGTGTGGGATTATTGTTCCCCCTGGCAATGGGTATGGCGCTTATGGAGAAGGGTTTTTCCGCATTGCCTTAACGATTCCCGAAGCACAAATCAAAGACGCGATCGCGCGCATGAAAGCCGCTGGGATACGCTATTAGGTGGTCGCCACAATTGCCCAAATTAGTTGTTAGAATTAGCCTGAAAACGCTTTTTTGGCTACAACCACGATATGGCTACCTTTTCACCTGAGCAAAAACGTCGGATTTTTGACCACTTAAATCAAACCGCTGATTTTTTGTCTAATCAAGACAATAGTTCCAACAAAATGGACAGTCGCAAAAAACGCATTATGGAACATATTGAAAGAACTCGCGGCTAATTGCGCTATGATGATTCCTTCGGGGGGCGCGGTGAAGCCCCGCGATTGGGCTCTAAAATTTGGTTCATTTGGCGCAATTGCTCAGCAGTTCCCATACAAAACAGTACATCTCCCGCTTGTAATATCTCTGTTGCGGCGGGGCTGCCAATAAGGTTGCCATCGGCACGGCGAATTGCTAGCACCAATCCTCCAGACTGGGTTAGCAACTGCGTCTCAGCGAGGGTTTGACCCACGCAAGGGGAACTGTCCGGTTCCAGTAGAAATTCTTCAATATAGAACGAGCGTTCGCGTCCCGCTAAGATCCCCTCAACAAAGTCCATAATTTGTGGACGCAGTGCGGTTGCCGCCAGTCGTCGCGCCCCTGTCAACTCCGGTGAAACCACAGCATCTGCCCCACCCCGTTGCAGTTTTTGCACGGCTTCTTCTGTATTGGCTCGCGCAATCGCGCGCAGTTTCGGATTTAAGGCTTTTGCTGATAAAATAATGTAGAGGTTTTCTGCATCAGAACTCAACGTCGCTACTAAACAGGCGGCTTCTTTTATTTTGACTGCCATTAACGTTTCATCTAAGGTGGCATCTCCTTCTAAGGTCAAGTAATTAGCGTTCGTCGCCTCTTCTAGCTTTTCCGGAGAAGAATCGATAACAATAAAAGGAATGGACTCGGATTCAAATTCACGGCAAATTTGTTTGCCCATCAGCCCAAAGCCGCAAATAATATAATGAGACCTTAGCAACCCAATTAAACGTTTTCTTTGCCTCAGTTGAATTCCTCTTTGAAAATAGCCTTGGAGAATGGCTTCTATTAAACGATTGACAATATAGCCAATGGTGATCAATCCCGCAGCAATTAAAGCAATCGTAAAGAGTTGCGATCGTTCCGGCAAGGGATGTACTTCCGAAAAACCAACTGTGGAAAGGGTGATGACTGTCATATAGGCGGCTTCCGACCAACGCCACTGTTCAATAAAGTGATACCAAACTGTGCCCAGAAAAAATACCCCTGCTAAAGTGACACTCCCCCCGATCAGTTGTCGTTGCAATCGTCGATAATTTTTGTCGAGTGAATCCATTAGATTAATCAATAATTCAAAATAAATAATTGATCCGAGATTGAGTGATTGGTTTATGGTTATTCGTCTCAGAAGTGAACTGATAAACTAACAATCAACAACTTCCTATCTTTTTTTAGGTAGAGAGGAACAAATAACAAACAACAAATCGCAAATATTAGGTAATGAGTTCAGATACCCTTTTGGAAAATTTTCAACCCGCTGCCAATTCCTCAACCCCATTTGATCCCCAAACCTTTGATCACTATGTCATGTCCACCTATGGACGTCTTCCCCTTGCCATCTCTCAGGGGAAAGGCTGTTATCTCTGGGATACAGAGGGCAAGCGTTATTTAGACTTTGTTGCCGGAATTGCAACTTGTACACTCGGACATGCCCATCCCACACTGGTTCAAACAATCAGTGAACAGATGCAAAAACTTCATCATGTTTCTAATTTATACTATATTCCGGAACAAGGGGCATTAGCCCAATGGTTGGTGGAACATTCTTGTGCCGATCGCGCGTTTTTCTGCAATTCTGGTGCTGAAGCCAATGAAGCGGCGATCAAACTGGCTCGTAAATATTCCCACACCGTCCTTGGGGTAGAAAACCCGGTTATTTTAACGGCAGATGCCAGTTTTCATGGTCGTACTCTCGCTACCATTACGGCCACCGGACAACCTAAGTACCAAAAAAACTTTGATCCCTTACCAGGCGGGTTTGCTTATGTTCCCTATAACGACATTACAGCCATTGAACAAGCCATTGAGGCGCATCAACAGGGCAATCAACAAGTCACTGCGATTCTAGTGGAACCTTTGCAGGGAGAAGGCGGGGTTCGTCCTGGTGAGTTAGAGTATTTCTTGCGTTTAAGGAACATTTGCGATGAAAAAGGCATCTTATTAATCTTAGATGAAGTTCAAGTCGGTGTCGGACGCAGCGGTAAATATTGGGGTTATGAAAACTTAGGAATTGAACCCGATATTTTTACCAGTGCGAAAGGATTAGCCGGCGGCATTCCCATGGGAGCAATGTTATGTAAAAACTTTTGTGATGTGTTTGAGTCGGGTGATCATGCTAGTACCTTTGGCGGGAATCCTTTAGTTAGTGCTGTTGCCTTAGCTGTGTTAACCGCCTTGGAACAAGAAAATCTATTATCAAATGTGATTGCCCGGGGTGAACAATTACGGAGACACCTGCGCGCGATCGCGTTGGATTTCCCAGAAACGTTTACCGAAGTACGAGGTTGGGGACTGATTAATGGATTGCAAATTAATCCGGAAAGCGAATTAAGTTCGGTTCAAGTTGTTAAAGCAGCCATGGAACAAGGGTTATTGATTGCCCCTGCCGGACCGAAAGTTTTGCGGTTTGTGCCGCCATTAATCGTCTCAGAACAGGAAGTAGAAGAAGCAGTGGAAAAATTGGAAAATGCCCTAAAAGCCGTATAGGTTAGATTCCTTCCACTGACTGAACGCTATTTCCGACTCCTCATCGGAATACTTGATCAAATTTTCAGGTTAAACTGACAGACAGCAAAAATTAAAATTATTGCCTTGATTTCCCACTAACTTTCTAATTTTGCAATCGACTCTCCTTTGAAGATTTGCTTATTTCCAGGGCAGGTTTGATTACACCCAATGTGGAGTGAGGAAAAGGCGAATCAACAGTTACCTGTAAGCACGAGCAAAACGTTAGTTAAATAAAGAAAAATGATGGAAACCCCCCCGCTTTTGATTGCCCAAATAACTGACACTCATCTCTTAGCGTCAGCTGAGGGGAAACTATTGGGGTTACCGACGGAAGAGTCTTTAGCAACTGTTATTGAAAACATTAAAAACTTTTCTCCCCAACCGGATCGGATTTTATTAACCGGCGATTTGTCTCAAGATGAAACCCTTGATTCTTATTGGCGTCTGCACAAACATTTAAGAACACTGAATATTCCAACGTATTGGCTTCCTGGCAATCATGACCAACCTCATTTGATGGAAAAGGTACTGACACTTCCTCCCGCCTATGGCGATAAAAGTTTTCAATGCGGAGGATGGCAGTTTATTTTACTTAATTCAGCAGTGCCAGGGCGCGTGTATGGCCATTTAAATTCAGAGACGCTAGATTGGCTGGATTCACAATTGCAACAGGCCAGTTCACTTCCCACGCTGATTGCGTTGCATCATCCCCCGTTTGCCGTTAATTCCTACTGGATTGATAAAAGCCGTTTGCAAAATCCCGAAGAATTATTTAGAGTATTAGATCGCTATCGGCAAGTTCGTTTAGTCCTGTTTGGTCATATTCACCAAGACTTCAGGCGCGATCGCGCAGGGGTTCGTTATATGGCAAGTCCTTCTAGTTCAGTCCAGTTTAAGCCCCGAAGCCAACAGTTTGCCCTTGATGAAATGCAACCGCCAGGATTTAGACTCCTTTGGCTCTATCCAGATGGTAAATTTGAAACAGATGTCAAACGCGTTGAGTTTAACTATCGTTTAGATTTGGCAGCGACTGGCTATTAAGTTAGCAAGTCATTTTCAGTAGTCACACTAGCAAACGGGTTTTATTGTTATCTATGACGGCAACGACTTCTTCTGGCAGTAAAATTGTTCGCCTCGGAACACGGAAAAGCAATTTGGCAATGGCACAAACCTATTGGGTACGGGATAAACTGCAACAACAGTTTCCCAACTATGAGTTTGAAATTAAGTCCATGAGTACCCAAGGGGATAAAATCCTCGATGTGTCTTTATCAAAAATTGGTGACAAAGGATTATTTACCAAAGAACTAGAGGTGGGATTGCTTAATGAGGAAATTGATTTGGCAGTTCACTCTCTCAAAGATTTACCGACGCAATTACCGGAAGGGTTGATGTTAGGCGGCGTTACCAGTCGAGAAAATCCCGCCGATGCCTTGGTTTTAAATGAAAAATACCGCGGGTACACCATTGATACGCTACCGAAAGGAGCTGTGATTGGAACCTCTTCTCTCCGTCGGTTGGCACAACTGCGCTATCATTTTCCCGATTTTGAATTTAGAGATGTTCGCGGGAATCTCAATACGCGCTTGAAAAAACTGGACTCCGGAGATTATGATGCGCTGGTATTGGCAGTTGCCGGATTAGAGCGCTTAGGAATGAGCGATCGCGTTTCCCAAGCCATTCCCGGAGAATTTTCCTTGCATGCGGTGGGACAAGGAGCATTAGGACTAGAATGTCGGCAAGGCGATACCGCGACTCTGGATCTCATTCATACCATTGAAGATCCTGAAACGCGCGATCGGACTTTAGCAGAGCGGGCATTTTTACGAGAGTTAGAAGGGGGTTGCCAAGTTCCCATTGGCGTCAATAGTAAAATAGAAGGGAGAGAGTTGAC
Source organism: Halothece sp. (assembly GCA_042218725.1). Classification (GTDB taxonomy): domain Bacteria; phylum Cyanobacteriota; class Cyanobacteriia; order Cyanobacteriales; family Rubidibacteraceae; genus Halothece. The sequence continues at coordinate 51,075 of JBDGQV010000088.1, forward strand.
TTTGACCGGCATGGTTGCCAGTTTGGATGGTCAACAGTTACTAAAAGACACCAGTAAGGGCGATCGTGACAATTACGAAAAAATTGGCTATGATTTGGCCCAAATGCTCAGACAAAAAGGTGCACAGGCGATTTTAGACGAAATTTTTGCTCAAGTTGAACGTGGATGACCAATAACGACTAACCGATAACAAACAACCACCTAACCAAATTATTAGTAAGGAAAAATACAAAAAGGAGAAACGAAACTCATGGGGCGAGTTGTCGGGATAGATTTAGGAACTACCAACTCAGTTGTCTCAGTAACCGAGGGCGGGAAACCAGTGGTCATCGCCAACGCAGAAGGAACGAGAACAACCCCCTCTGTTGTTAGTTTTAATAAAGATGGAGAACTCCTGGTCGGTCAAATGGCACGGCGCCAGGCCGTTCTTAATCCTCAAAATACCTTTTTTGGGGTCAAACGCTTTATTGGACGCAAATATACGGAATTAAGCGCCCCGAGTAAACGAGTTCCTTACACCATTCGTCGCGATGATACTGGAAATATTAAACTGCGTTGCCCCCGTTTGAAAAAAGAGTTTGCCCCCGAAGAAATCTCGGCACGGATTTTACAGAAATTAGTGCAAGATGCCAGCCGTTATTTGGGAGAACCGGTAACCCAGGCGGTGATCACGGTTCCGGCGTATTTTAATGATTCGCAACGGCAAGCGACCAGAGATGCGGGGCGCATTGCCGGATTAGAAGTTTTACGGATTCTCAATGAACCGACGGCCGCTTCCTTAGCCTATGGACTGGATCAAGAAGAGAATAGTTCCGTATTAGTGTTTGATTTGGGAGGAGGAACCTTTGATGTTTCCATTTTGGAAGTCGGCGACGGTGTTTTTGAAGTGAAAGCCACCAGTGGCGATACCCAATTAGGGGGCAATGATTTTGATGAAAAAATTGTTAATTGGCTGGCTGAGCAGTTTTTAGAATCTGAAGGAATTGATCTTAGGCGCGATCGTCAGGCCTTGCAACGGCTTTCAGAAGCGGCGGAAAAAGCCAAAATTGAATTGTCTGGGGTAGGAACGACGGAAATTAATTTACCCTTTATTACGGCTAGTGACAGTGGTCCGAAACATATTGAAACCCAACTAACGCGATCGCAGTTTGAAGGACTGTGCACCGACTTAATGCAACGGTTGCGCCGTCCTCTAAAACGGGCTTTTAAAGATGCTGAATTGCGTCCTTCCGATATTGATGAAGTGGTTTTAGTGGGCGGATCAACTCGTATCCCTATGGTGCAAGACATGGTGCGAGATTTAATTGGCTTAGAACCCAATCAAAACGTTAATCCCGATGAAGTAGTTGCGGTGGGAGCCGCGATCCAAGCTGGCATTTTAGCAGGAGAAGTCAAAGATGTTCTCTTGTTAGATGTCAGTCCCCTTTCCTTTGGCATCGAAACCATTGGCGGGGTCATGAAAAAATTAATCCCGCGCAATACAACCATTCCAGTGCGCCGTTCCGACATTTTTTCCACTAGCGAAAACAATCAGACAATGGTGGAAGTTCATGTCTTGCAAGGGGAACGAGAAATGGCAGAAGAAAATAAGTCCCTTGGGCGGTTTAAATTAACTGGGATTCCCCCTGCGCCGCGAGGCGTGCCCCAAATTTTGGTATCCTTTGATTTAGATGCCAATGGGATTTTGAATGTGACAGCTCTAGATAAAACCACAGGACGTGAACAAAGTGTCACTATTCAGGGAGCTTCGACTCTTTCCGAAAGTGAAGTAAATCGCATGTTGAAAGATGCAGAAGAACATAGTCGGGCTGACCAAGAACGAAAAGAACGGGTTGAAAAGCGTAATCGAGCAGAAGCTCTTGCTGATAGTGCGCAACGGCGCTTAAAAGAAGTTGCCCTTGATTTTGGGACTCAATTTGCCAGTTACTATCGTCGTCGCATTGAAGCTTTAATTGAAGAGTTGCGAGAAAGCTTAGAACGAGATGATGAACGCGGCATTGATCGCGCCCAAGCAGATTTACAAGACGCTCTCTACGAATTAAATCGAGAAGTGCGTTTACAATATGAAGACGAAGATGATGATTTATTCGGCTCCATCAAACGAACCTTTTTAGGAGATGAGGAAGAAGAACGAATTCCTCCTTATCGAGGAGAATCCTTCAATTCTCGTCCACGGAGCCGTTCTCGCTACGAACCGGATTATGATGATTATGAACGTCGTCCGCCTCGTCGTTCCTCTCGTCGTCGTCCTTACGAATATGAAAACGATTGGGATGAAGAAGACGATGATTGGTTTTAACCATAGAATCGCTAACGATCAGCAGGGAGTCAGCAATTAGCTTGTCTCAAGTATGAAAAATATTCCCAATTACTATGAAATTCTCAATGTTTCCCCTGAGGCAACAGTGGAAGACATTAAGCGAGCTTACCGTCGGTTAGCTCGACAATACCATCCTGATCTCAATCCCGGAGATAAAACAGCCGAGGAGACGTTTAAGAACCTGGTAGAAGCCTACGATGTACTTTGTGACCCCCAAAAGCGGGAAAAATATGACGAATTAACCGAGTCGCGAAATCAGAAAAATCGCCGTCGGACAAAAAACAACACAAACAAGAATCGTCGTGGCGGTACGGTCACTGATTCTCGTCAGTACGGGGGAGATTTTAACAGTTTTTTTGAACAGAATTTTGGTAAAAAGACCCCGCGCCAAGAGAACCGAAATCGCACAAGTACTTCTCGTCGAGTTCCTAAGGAAGAAGGAAACGCTTATCGTCCCGGAACTAAAAAAACTGCTTATAAAGCAGGAAATCAAGAAACTTCCTCACAAAAAGAACGTCCCCGCGATGTAGAAGCGCGATTAAAACTTCCGTTAGAAAAGGCTTATCGAGGTGGAAAAGAACGCATTCGCTTAGAAGATGGGCGCTCCCTAGAAATTGATATGCCTTCGGGAATGATCGATGGTCAACAAATGCGTTTACGGGGACAAGGCATTGCTGGAGGAGATTTATACTTAACGATTACCATTGCGCCCCATTGTTTTTTTCAACTACAAGGCAAGGATGTTTTTTGTCGAGTTCCCATTACCCCCAGTGAAGCTGTTTTTGGAAGCAAAATTCAAATTCCAACTTTAGATGGGTTTGTGGAAATGTCAGTTCCCGCCGGTGTCAAATCTTGCCAACGATTACGACTTGCTAATAAAGGATATCCCGTGGAAGGAGAACGAGGCGATCAACTAGTAGAAATTCAGATTGTGGTTCCCAAAGAACCCACTGCAGAACAAAAAGAGCTTTATCAAAAACTTCAAGAGCTGGAAACTGAGAATCCGCGTGACTCGCTCCTTAAATCATAAGGAAATGGCTTAAAAAAACAAGACCCCCTAGGGAGAACCTAGGGGGGAAGGGAGAACCTGGC
>JBDGQV010000089.1:0-4151 GCA_042218725.1 Halothece sp.
TCGCGATTGTCTCCTAATATGGTGGAGACTAAACTGCTTTATGTCGCCAAATTTAAAGATAAACAAGTGAGTAGGGTATTTTAAGAGTAATAGAAAGTATTATCTGATCTTGTCATATAAAAATGAGTTATTCATACACAACTTATTTCAAGCAAACAACCTACTCTCAGGAAGGATTTACTTTACTGGAATTATTAATCGTTATTTTGATTTTAGGGATTCTTAGTGCAGTGGCGCTTCCTTCTCTTTTAGCACAAGTCGATAAAGCCCGTTATGCAGAAGCGAAACTTCAGATGGGAACCGTTGCTAGAAAATTAAAAGCATATTATTTAGAACAAGGTCATTTTCCGCCAGATGTTTACCCGAATATTAGCCCTTCTGGCATTAGCGATTTTCCCCAAACGTCAGATGGCATTATTCCATTTAATTCAAGATATGACTACGAAAGTTGGGATGTGAATGGAAATGAATGCTATATTCAAATTACATTCTTTGGGAAAAATAACAGTCGCGACAGTCCTATAGAAACACAAGTCCATTCTCAGCCTGGAATTTACGAATCTAATGCTGGCGATGATCTTTTATATGTTGTCGGAACTTATAACAATTCTTGTCAATAGATTGGTTAATTTAATCGTTCCCAAGGTTAAAAATTTCATGAATAATTTTGAGCGCTTTTTCTCCTTGAGATTTGGCAACAACACAACTAATTTTAATTTCAGATGTCGTAATCATTTGGATATTGATTTGCTGTTGTGCTAAAGCAGAAAACATTTTTGCAGCGACACCAGGATTTCCTACCATCCCAGCACCAACCAGACTAACTTTTGCAATCTCTTCATCTAAAACAATATCTTGAGCCCCGATTTCTGGGAGTAAATTTTGTAAGATCTTTTCGGTGAGTTCGGCATCATTTTTGGAAACAGTAAAGGCAATATCACGGCTGGGAATTTGATCCATTAAGTGCGATCGCTGAGATTGAATAATCATGTCCACGCTAATGTTTTCTTGAGCCAGTTTGCCAAAAATTTTCGCTGCTCTGCCGGGATAGTCGGGAACGTGACGAATCGCAATTTGGGCTTGGTTTGTGTCTAATGCCACCCCTCGCACCGGCGGATGGTTTTTAGGTTTAGCATGGGGAGAAACCGGCGAGGTACCAATCGAAAAGGCATCACAAAGGGCATTAATAGCGCGATCGCTGTCTGCTTCGTCAATGACACAGCCGATTTTTACCTCAGAAGTGGAAATCATGCGAATGTTGACTTCTGCTTCGGCAAGGGTGGTAAACATTTGGGCGGCAATCCCAGGACGACCAATCATGCCTGCCCCCGTAATAGCAACTGTGGCAATGCGGGGTTTGGTCATTACTTCTGCTTCTTTGGTGGAATCAGCGGATCGTAAAGAAGGCGCGATCGCGCTGGCAACCGCTTCTGCCGTTTTCACAACACCTTGATCCACGGTAAACGCAATATCATTGGTATTGCCTTCATGGATGGATTGAATAATTAAATCCACATCCACATCTTGCCCAGCAATTTCACCAAACAATCGCCCGGCAATTCCGGGAGAATCCGGGACTCTCAATAATGTGACTTGCCCTTGAGAGGTATCTAGCTGCACACTATCCACGGCTTTGCCAATTTCTAATCCCGATAAAGAACGGGCTTGGGCAAAGGGAGAAATAACCTTGGTTCCAGGTTTCTCACTATCACTGGCGCGTACCATTAAGGTGACCCCATAATTGCGGGCAATTTCCACAGCCCGAGGATGCAATACTTTTGCCCCCAAACTGGCTAACTCCAGCATTTCATCACAGGTAATTTCGCTCATTAATGTTGCCTCTGGCACCAGACGGGGATCCGTGGTTAAAATGCCGGGAACATCGGTGTAAATTTCACAGTAATCTGCTTGCAAGGCTGCTGCTAATGCCACGGCAGAGGTATCAGATCCACCGCGCCCGAGGGTGGTAATTTCTAAATCTTCCCGGTTGGTAATGCCCTGAAAGCCGGCAACAACCACGACTTCTCCTTGGTTTAAGTGACGTTGCACGCGATCGGGCTGAATTTCTAAAATGCGAGCGCGACTGTAAGAACTTTCAGTAACAATCCCCACCTGCGCGGCTGTCAAAGACAACGCCGGTTGCCCTAAAGCTTGCAATGCCATACTTAACAAGGCAATGGAGACTTGTTCTCCAGTAGAAAGCAACATATCCATTTCCCGCCGACTGGGATGACTGGAAATTTGTTGCGCTAAACTCACTAACTCATCTGTGGTTTTGCCCATTGCTGAAACCACAACCACTACCTGATTGTCTTGTGCCGTTTCATAAACTCGCTGAGCAACTTGCTGAATCTTCTCAACGGAACCGACAGAGGTTCCCCCAAATTTTTGAACAATTAAAGCCATAACGTAATCAACTTTTCCCTCTAACCGCAGAGTATGTAGTCTTTCAGAATATCAAACTCCATGAGTATCTTGCTAATTTTGATCAGAATCGGGCCAATCCGAGTGATTAACTGCATTTCATTTTAATTGAAGACAATGGAATGCGGTTGTGAAGCGATTGCTCAACTTGATAGTTATGAAAAAATTATGTGATAATCGAAGGTTAGGTTTTTAATTTGACTGTAACGACGTACAAAATACATGAGCAATCAGGGGAGAACCCAGCCACAACGCAACCTCACCCTCGGGGTAAATCTTGACCATATTGCAACCATTCGGCAAGCGCGACGAACCATCGAACCCGATCCCGTAGCGGCTGCTGTTTTAGCAGAATTAGGCGGGGCAGATGGCATTACGGTTCATTTGCGAGAAGATCGGCGGCATATTCAAGATCGCGATGTTCGAATTTTAAGAGAAACAGTACAAACCCATTTAAACTTAGAAATGGCTCCCACGGCAGAAATGATTGCCATTGCCATGGAGGTGAAGCCCGACTATGTCACTGTGGTCCCCGAAAAACGAGAGGAAGTTACCACGGAAGGGGGCTTAGATGTAGCCGGCGATTTATCTGGGATGAAGCAACTGGTAGAAACCCTGCAAGGGGCGGGAATTCCAGTGAGTTGGTTTATTGATCCTGAAGAAAGCCAGATTAAAGCCGCTGCGGAAACGGGCGCCAAATTAATTGAACTCCATACCGGACGATATGCGGAAGCCGGAGACGAAACGACTCGCGAGCAAGAATTAGCCCATTTAACGCAAGCCTGCGATCGCGCCCTCTCTCTCGGGTTGCGCATCAATGCCGGCCATGGGTTAACCTATCATAATGTGCATCCGGTTGCTTGCATTCCTGGCATGGAAGAACTTAATATCGGTCATAGCATCATTAGTCGTGCCGTTTTAGTTGGATTAGAACGAGCCGTGCGGGAAATGAAATCGGAAATGACATCTTCTTAAGCAGAGGGCGTCTGTTCGCGATCGTTGGTCATTGAATGAGAGTCAAAACACTATGCAAACTTATTACTACCTTTTAGCCAGCCAAAAATTCCTTCTCGAAGAAGAACCCTTTCAAGAGGTTTTAGAAGAACGCTATCGTTACTACGAAGAACAAAATAAAGAAATTGACTTTTGGTTAGTCAAACAGCCTGCGTTTCTAGAAGCCTCTAGCATGAAAGCGGTAAAAGAAAAATGTCCGCAACCGTCTGTTGCAGTGATTTCTACCAATGTTCATTTTATTAACTGGTTGAAGTTACGGTTACAGTATGTTTTAACCGGAAGTTTTGAAGCGCCTTCTGAGGAAATTCCGGAACCGTTAGCTTCTTTGGAAAAAGAAACGTCTCATTCTTCATGAAGGGAAGCCAGGCAACAAGCCAATCACCATAACTGATCAATTAGTCTTATCATTGGAAGCAATCAGTAGGGATGACTCACTGTTTATCCCTACACTTTTCATTTTTAAGGACTTAACTTGTCATGATCAATTTTAAAAAGATCGAAGCCTACTTTGAATTATGTCTCTGGAAGTTTCGATTATTCACTCTAATTCCAGTTATATTTGGCTTGTTGAGCACCCTAAACTTTTTTGTAATTGGCAGTTTAGAAATTATTGACGGAATTTTTTATAGCTTTGAAGCAGAGTATGGAGATGATGATGCTTTTCTTACTGTCATCACTAAAGTTGTTGCCGGTATTGATCATTATTTAATTGG
>JBDGQV010000089.1:4251-23724 GCA_042218725.1 Halothece sp.
TTGCTTTCCAATCCCTAAGAAACGCTATAACCAAGGTTGACATAAAATAGCAATGATGATGCCGAGGAAAACGCCGACTAAAACTTGCAGCGGTGTATGTCCAAGGAGTTCTTTTAATTTCTCTTCATTAAAGTCTTTATGTTCTTGGAATAATTCATCCACCATTTGATTTAAAAGACGGGCTTGTTTCCCCGCTGCTTGTCGCACTCCTGCCGCATCAAACATCACAATAATGGCAAATAAAAGCGCGATCGCGAAGTCAGTACTTTCCCACCCTTCCCGCATTCCCACCCCGGTTGCCAGGGAAGCCACTAACGCCGAATGGGCACTGGGCATACCCCCAGTGGTAAATAACGATCGCGCATCAAATTTCCCCTCTCGGAAAAATTCAATCACTAATTTTAAGCCCTGTGCCACTAAGCAAGCGATTAGGGAAACCCAGAGGAGATGATTCTCAAGAATGCTTGGAAAGTTTTGCATGATTAATTCTTGCGATTAGCAATTAACTGCGCGATCGCTTGTAAGGGAACGCCGGCATCGCCATAAGGAGAAAGTTCTTCGCAGGCAGCGTTTGTCAGTTCATCAGCTTTGGCTTTGGATGCTTCTAATCCTAAAAGGCGAGGATAGGTGGCTTTATTCGCTTCCACATCTTTGCCGGCAGTTTTCCCTAACTCTTCTTGGGTGGCAGTAATATCCAGAATATCATCAACAATTTGAAAGGCTAACCCAATGTTATAGGCATACCGAGACAACCCTGCCAACTTATCCTGACTTGCCCCTCCTAACAAAGCGCCGGTTACCACGCAAGCTTCTAGCAAGGCCCCCGTTTTATGGGTATGAATATAGTTGAGGGTATCCAATCCAATGTCAGGATTCCCTTCTGAGGCTAAATCAACCACTTGACCCCCCACTAAGCCCGTTGCGCCCACAGCATGACCTAATTGTGCCACCACTTGCAACACCGAGTCAGGATTTACCCCTTGGGTATGACTGGCAACATACTCAAAGGCATAGGCAAGTAAGCCATCCCCGGCTAAAATCGCAATATCCTCGCCAAATTGTTTGTGATTGGTGAGTTTTCCCCGGCGATAATCATCATTATCCATCGCGGGTAAATCATCGTGAATGAGAGACATGGTATGAATCATCTCTAAAGCGCAAGCTGTCGGCATTGCCATTTCGATGGTGCCGCCGACCAACTCGCAACTTGCCAAACACAAAATGGGGCGCAACCGCTTTCCGCCTGCTAAAAGGGAATAACGCATCGCTTCATAAATAACCGGGGGTTCATTGATCGTTAGGGAGTTATCCAGGGCTTGTTCCACCAGGGCTTTGCGTTCTTGGAGATAGCTTTCTAGATCAAAGGTTAGGTTTTGCTCACAAGTCGATTGATTGGTCATTCTTATTAATTAATGCGTTTCGTTTGCCAGAGGCTAAGTTGAGCAACGTGTCTCAGTAATTCGATTTTCTATTTTACGGGTCAAAGCGCCCTTGTTCATAAAAAACGCTGTTCAAAACTGGTGACTGTATTTTGCAAAAGCATGGTCACGGTCATGGGTCCGACACCGCCCGGCACTGGGGTTAAATAACTGGCGACCTCGCCAACGCCATCAGCATCGACGTCGCCAATCAGGCGATTTTTCCCTTGTTCATCTTGAATCCGATTCATGCCAATATCGACCACAATTGCCCCTGGTTTGACCATGTCTGGCGTAATCAAATTGGGTTGGCCCACTGCTGTGCAAAGAATATCGGCCTGTTGACTCAATTCCCGCAAATCTTCGGGAGGCGTTTTTCCGTGGGCCATGGTGACCGTGGCATTGGCAGCCAGCAACATTAATGCTAAGGGTTTCCCAACCAGAATGCTGCGTCCAATCACCAGGGCTTTTTTGCTGGCGAGGGAAAGATTGTAAGCATCCAGCAACCGCATCACGCCAGCAGGGGTACAACTTTTAAGGCCCTTTTCTCCTCGTACTAATCGACCGAGGTTGCTCGGATGCAAGCCATCCACATCTTTTTCCGGGGCAATGCGATACAGGGCTTGAATGGCATCTAAATGTTCCGGGAGAGGAAGTTGGACTAAAATGCCATCAACCCGATCGTCTTGATTAAGTTCTGTAATTTTGGTTTCTAGTTGCTCTTGGGTAATGGTATCGGGAAACTGTTGACCAAAGGAGGCAATGCCCAATTTCTCGCAAGCCCGTTCTTTATTGCGCACATAAAGGGCACTCGCCGGATTATCCCCGACCATCAATACGGCTAGGCCGGGAGAGCGTCCCACTTTCGTCTTCAGTTGTTCAATCTGTTGTTTGAGTTCCCCTTGAATGGTTGTCGCAAGGGCTTTCCCGTCTAATCGCTGAGCCATTTGAGAGGTCATTGTAAAATTGATCTAAGTAGAGAGTGAATTAACAGACACTCTATGATAGTTTCTCAGATTTTGTCCAAATTTGGTTGCAACCGACACCGGAATCAAATTCCGGTCTGGCCTTTACAATCTTTGGCCGTTTCTTGGGAATACCCATTGTTATCATCTGTTGCCACCCGGAGTTAATGGGGTAAAGTCCGTGTCATCTCGATTCCTTCTGATTGGTTTATTTGTAAGCTTACTGGGATTGGTTGCTTGTGAATCGAAATTTACTCCCGTTGCGGAAGTAAAACGTCAGCAATCTCATCAAGACGCAATTTATGTTGAGGGAATTGTGCGCGATCGCGTTCCCTTGTTGAAACGGGGTGCTTATCAACTCCAAGATGAAACTGGAACAATTTGGGTGATCACCCAACAATCCCTTCCAGAAAGTGGTCAAGCTGTCACCATTCAAGCCAAAATAAAATCAAAATCGATTGTTCTCCACAAGCAACTCTCCCAGGAAGTCTATCTGCAAGAAGTGCAAAGGCTTCCCTAATCCTTTAAAAATTGGGGTTGCCAAAATGATGTCGATTACCGTTCTATCTGAGAAGATAACATGAATCAAACGCCCTTCCACCGCTTAAAACAATACCTCCACTCCGCTACATTAGCAGGAACTATCCTGAGTACGTCTTGGTTGATTCCCAGTTTGACTGCCCCCGCTTGGGCCAATTTGACTGAAAGCCCGAAAACGGTTGTGGATGAAGTTTGGCAAATTGTCAATGAAAATTATGTCAATCCGAATTTTGATCAACAGGAGTGGGAAAAAACGCGAGAAGAATTATTAAGTCGCAATTATAGTTCGAAACAAGAAGCGTATCGTGCGATTCGGAAATCGTTAGAGCAACTAAACGATCCCTATACGCGGTTTCTTGATCCCCAAGAATATGAATCTTTAAAAAATCAAACCTCGGGCGAATTATCGGGGGTGGGATTACGATTAGAAATTAATGAAAAGAATCAATCGCTAACGGTCGTTGAACCCATTGAAAATTCTCCAGCTGCCAAAGCCGGCATTAAACCAGGGGATGAAATTGTTGCCATTAATGGCAAACCCACTTCCTTATTAAGTTTAGAGCAGGCCTCGGAATTAATTCGCGGTGAATCGGGAACCAAAGTCAAGTTGCAATTATCTCGCACTGGCAAAGGATTGTTTGCTCTTACCTTAACCCGTGCTGAAATTGAACTGCCTCGGGTTACCTATGAGTTGCGGAAAACTAATCAAATGCGGGTCGGATATATCAAAGTCAAAGAGTTTAGTTCCCATGCCACAGAACAGATGCGGGAAGCCATTCTCGATTTGAAGAAAAAGAATGCCGAAGCTTATGTTGTCGATTTGCGGAATAATCCCGGTGGACTGCTCTATGCCAGTATTGAAATGGCGCGAATGTGGCTAGACCAAGGGGCTATTGTTTCTACCGTTGATCGCAGCGGCGACGATAAAACCTTCCGCGCTAATGATACGGCAATTACCGATAAACCCCTTGCAGTTCTTGTCAATGGTAAATCAGCCAGTGCCAGCGAAATTCTAGCCGGTGCCCTCAAAGATAACAATCGCGCTATTATTGTGGGAAGCAAAACCTATGGCAAAGGAACCGTGCAATCGGTGAATTCCCTGTCGGATGGGTCTGGGGTTGCAGTAACGGTAGCGCGATATTATCCCCCCAGCGGTAAAAATATCAATCATCACGGCATTAAACCCGATGTTAGCAGTAAAATCAATCGCAGTCAGAAGTTGCGTTTATCCTCGAATCCTGAGTTAAAGGGAACGAAACAAGATCCGCAGTTTATGAGTGCAATTGAGGTTCTCAATCAACGTCTCGGAAAAACAAGCAACGAAACCAATACTTTAACCGGAAAATCACAATAATTTGGCGTATTGCTCACTCCTAGCTTAATTTTTATGGCGAAGCCCCCATTGGTTTTTAAAGTGGGGGCTTTGATGATCATTAACTCTTGAGCCGACTATAGATTAGATCATTTCAATTGAAACCGTGGCTAAATAACCGGAAATAGGTAGCAACGAAAAACTCTTTCACCGGCACTAATAAATAAGTCAAGGGATTAATCGTGACCACAACATTGCGAAAGTCACGTACTGCTAAATTAACTACCTGTTTTGCTACCCAAGGAGCAGACATGACTCCAATGGGATTCAGATTGCTCTTAAACGGTCCCAAAATGATTTTACGAATAACACAAGGGGCATCTAAGCGGCGTAGCGTAATTAAATCTCCTAACGTCCGTTTTGAGAGTTCATAAAGCGGGCTGAGGGCCGGACTGACTTCTGCTTCGGAGGTGTTGACCCAGATTTCTTTGCGCACCTTGTCTTCATTGTTGCGAATCGTCTTGAGAAATTGTTCCAATAATCGCCAACTGGAAAAGGCATTGACCTCATAAGAGTTGTAAATGGCAGTGTCCGTTCGGTCGCCGTGAACATTAATGCCATGATTGAGAATTAAAATGTCGATTTTCTCCAGTTCCTCAGCCAGTTCTGTTTCTTTCCCCACTTCCCAGGTGAGGGTGGAAATTGATGTCTGATCATCTAAGATAATGGGTTGTGCTTTTGAGGTTACTGCCGTGACTTTTGCCCCGCGATCGCGCAATGCTTCTAAAAGGGCTTTGCCTAAGGTTCCGGAAGCGCCAGTAACTGCTACTCGTTTTCCTTTCAGGGAAAGCGCCGTCCCAAACAGTTTGTCAATAAAGGTAAAGGTACTGCAGTAGTACGCTTTCTGGTTATCAAAATGGTGCCGCCAATGGTAAGGCCGGTTGACTCGCCACTGACCTGGAATTGTGGTAAACTCACCAGGACGGTGCGTGAGGTCGGTAAGTTCATCGGCGTAAGCCAGTCCGCTACCGCGCGCGATCGCGCCCAGTAAAAATCCCAACGTATAAACGCTTCCGGTAAAGGCGATCCAATGGGAAGCCAGCAACCAGGGAAAAAGACTTCCGAGTAACATTGCCCCACATTCGGGAACATCATTTTGCCATTGGGAACGACGATAGAGTTTCTCATCCACGACCGTTAAATCGGGACGAAAAACTCGATGGTGAATCTGATGCAATCGAGATAATGGTTTCCAAAAATGAGACAATAAATGATAACTATCTCTGACCAACTCAACCCATATAATGCTTAAAAGCGCGATCGCGCCCAGGTTTAGCCATTCCATCAACATGTTTTCCTTACTAATTATCTATAAATCCTAAGCAATTAAGTTATACTCCCAACCGTTAGCAATTGGATTTGAATTCAACGTTGGATTTTAATAACATTTAAGTTTTATTATCTGAAGTTAAGATAGAACTAAAACAACAATCCTGTCAATCATCACCCCTACACCTGTATGCCACAAAATTCTTGGACAGACAACAATTCTTACGAAGAGTTTAACCCGATTGAAGCCTTCTTATCAGAATGGTCTGACACAGAAACCGAAGAAGAAGAATGGAGCAGTGACTTTTTCCAGAGCATAGGGGGAAGACGTTGGAAAGCGGCGGTTACGCTAATGATGGTGTGGGGAACGACAATTGCGCTACACCTGATTGCTTGGGGGTCATGGGTAGTGTTTGGAATCACTCTCCTCATCACCGTCCAAGTGGGTCGTCTGCTGTTTAGCAAGCCGGTCAGTTCACCCCCTCCATTAGCGGAGGAAGATCTGGATCAGGCACCCATGGTTTCTATTTTAGTGGCAGCCAAAAATGAAGAAACTGTGATTGCCGATTTAGTGGAAAGTCTTTGTCATCTGGATTATCCCCAAGATAAATATGAAATCTGGGTGATTGATGACCATAGTACTGACCGTACCCCAACCTTACTGGATCAATTTGCCCAAACCTATCGCCAATTGAAAGTCCTCCATCGACCCGCAAACGCAACAGGCGGAAAATCAGGGGCGCTCAATCAGGCGTTAACGCTCAGTAAAGGAGAAATTGTTGCTGTCTTTGATGCCGATGCGCAAATTCCTTCCGATCTATTGCGATACGTGGTGCCGCTGTTTGAAAGAGAAGGCATTGGTGCGGTGCAAGTGCGCAAAACGATTGCTAACGCTGGATTAAACTTTTGGACGAGAGGACAACAAGCGGAAATGGCACTGGATAGCTATTTTCAACAGCGTCGCATTAGTTTAGGGGGAATTGGCGAATTGCGCGGCAATGGTCAATTTGTACGCCGTCGCGCCTTGGCTAGTTGCGGCAAATGGAATGAGCAAACTATTACGGATGACCTGGATTTAACCATTCGCCTCCATTTGGATCAATGGGACATTGGCTTTGTGAGTTATCCCACTGTCCAAGAAGAAGGAGTAACCAGCGCGATCGCGCTTTGGCATCAACGAAACCGCTGGGCAGAAGGAGGCTATCAACGCTACTTAGACTACTGGCGTTGGATTGTCCGCAACCCCATGGGCTTGGGGAAAACGGTTGATCTCAGTACCTTTTTGCTGTTTCAATATCTGCTTCCTACGGCTGCGATTCCGGACTTTCTGATGGTCGTCTTGCGCCAAGAACCGCCTCTTTATTTCTCGGCGACCACTCTCATGCTGGGCTTGTCCATATGGGGAATGTTCCAAGGACTAAAAAACACCAACGATCCTGAATCTCCCTTCACCCTCACTCAAATGGCAGTGGAAACAATGCGGGGAACCCTCTATATGTTCCACTGGTTGCTCATTATCCCCAGTATGACGGCTCGCCTGGCAGTCCGTCCCAAAAAACTCAAATGGGTTAAAACGTCTCACCAAGGACAAGATGAACAGCATTGCGAAACTTGAGAAACGGGCGTAGCAGGCGCCTCTTGTTTCAGCAAATCTATTCTGCGACCAGCATCGCTGTCTTCGCAGAAGATGTTTGCGGTTGACTGAATCTTTCTAAGAAGCTTGGCTAATTTTTATCATGGGATAGCCTTGAAGTGCCAGTGTAGGCAAAATACACCTGAACAACGAGCAAACTGTAATGATAACATAAGTAGCAGACATAAAATCAATTAATAAAGCCAAAACCGTAATTAAAATAAATCATACCCGATTATGTTCCTAAAGAAACTCCTCGGCGATCCCAACGAACGGAAACTAAAAAAACTACAACCTATTGTAAAAGAAGTAAACCTCTATGAGGAAGATATTAAAGAACTCTCTGATGACCAATTAAGAGAGAAAACCCAACAATATCAAGAAAGGCTGGCGCAAGCCAAGAATGAAACGGAAGAAAACGACATTATTGAAGAAATTTTGCCGGAAGCCTTTGCGGTAGTCCGGGAAGCAGCCCAGCGGGTGTTAGGGTTGCGGCATTATGATGTGCAAGTTCTTGGGGGAATTGTTCTCCACAATGGCGAAATTGCCGAAATGAAAACCGGGGAAGGGAAAACCCTGGTGGCAACCCTGCCTTGTTATCTCAATGCCCTAAGCGGCAAAGGCGTGCATGTGGTCACGGTTAACGACTATCTCGCTCGCAGAGACTCGGAATGGATGGGGCAAGTTCACCGTTTCTTGGGATTAAGCGTTGGCTTGATTCAACAGGGAATGTCTCCCCAAGAGCGACAGAAAAATTATGCCTGCGATATCACTTATACCACAAATAGTGAACTTGGGTTTGACTATTTGCGCGATAACATGGCCACCGCCATTGAGGAAGTGGTGCAACGTCCCTTCCACTACTGCATCATTGACGAAGTCGACTCGGTTCTCATTGATGAAGCCCGCACCCCGCTCATTATTTCCGGTCAGGTAGAACGTCCCACGGAAAAATATATTCGCGCCTCCCAAATTTCCCCGCAACTAGAAAAAGAAGAACATTACGAAGTGGATGAGAAAGCGCGTAGTGTCATTTTAACTGATGAAGGGTTTGCTAAAGCCGAAGAACTATTAGGGGTCGATGATTTATACAATCCCGATGATCCCTGGGCACACTACGTGTTTAATGCGATTAAAGCCAAAGAATTATTTACCAAAGACGTCAATTATATTGTTCGCAACGGGGAAGTTGTCATCGTTGATGAGTTTACTGGGCGTGTCATGCCTGGGCGTCGTTGGAGTGATGGGTTGCACCAAGCCATTGAAGCCAAAGAAGGGGTAGAAATTCAAAAAGAAACTCAAACCCTAGCCAGCATTACTTATCAAAACTTCTTCCTTCTGTATCCCAAACTTTCTGGGATGACCGGGACAGCGAAAACGGAAGAGGCAGAATTCGAAAAAATTTACAATCTGCAAGTTACGGTTATTCCCACTAACTTACCCCTGGCGCGTCGAGATTTGCCGGATGCGGTTTATAAAAATGAACGGGGCAAATGGAAATGTGTCGCCGATGAATGCCAACAAATGCACGAAAAAGGGCGTCCGGTATTGGTGGGAACCACAAGTGTGGAAAAATCGGAACATCTTTCTCAGTTATTGGATGAGCGAGGCTTGCCCTACAATGTGCTGAATGCTCGCCCGGAAAACGTCGAACGGGAATCGGAAATTATCGCCCAAGCCGGACGGAAAGGGGCCATCACCATTGCCACGAACATGGCAGGACGAGGCACCGACATTATTTTAGGCGGAAATCCGGACTATATGGCTCGGTTGAAGTTGCGGGAATACTTCATGCCCAAAATTGTTATGCCCGAAGATGACGATGAACTGGCTGTTAGTGTTCCCAATAGCAACAACAATAAGAAAGGAAGCCGGGGACAAGGCTTTGGCAAAGAGAAGAAAAAGAAAGTGAAAACCTGGCGGGCGTCTCCCCAAATTTTCCCCACGGAATTGTCCAAAGAAACCGAGAAAAAATTGAAAGACGCCGTGGATTACGCCGTGCAAGAATACGGATTGCAAAGTTTGCCGGAACTGGAAGCAGAAGAAAAAGTCGCGATCGCGGCGGAAAAAGCCCCCATTGATGATCCGGTGCTTCTCAATCTCAGAAGTGTCTATCAAGACATCTACAAAGAATACGAAGCTTATACCAGCAGCGAACATGATGAAGTCGTTGAGTTAGGGGGCTTACACGTCATTGGCACCGAACGTCACGAGTCGCGCCGGATTGATAACCAATTGCGCGGTCGTGCCGGGCGACAAGGGGACCCCGGTTCCACCCGCTTTTTCCTTAGCTTAGAAGACAATTTACTCCGCATTTTTGGCGGCAATCGCGTCTCCGGCATGATGAATGCCTTCCGCGTTGAGGAGGATATGCCCATCGAATCCGGCGTGCTAACCCGGTCTTTGGAAAATGCCCAACGGAAAGTGGAAACGTTCTATTATGACCAGCGCAAACAAATTTTTGAATATGATGAGGTCATGAACAACCAACGCCGTGCCATTTACGCGGAACGGCGACGGGTATTGGAAGGCAAAGACTTGAAAGATCAGGTGTTGGAATATGCCCGGCGAACCATGGATGACATTGTCAATGCCTATGTTAATCCGGAATTGCCCCCGGAAGAATGGGATTTAGAGTCCATGGTGGCGAAAGTAAAAGAATTTGTTTATCTGCTGGATGATTTAGAACCTTCGCAATTAGAAGATATGACCTTTGGGGAAATGAGAAGCTTCCTTCATGAGGAAATTCATAAAGCCTACGATATTAAGGAAGCAGAAGTGGAAAAACTGCAACCGGGCTTAATGCGACAAGCAGAACGCTTCTTCATGCTGCAACAAATTGATAACTTGTGGCGAGAACACTTGCAAGCCATGGATTCCTTGCGAGAATCAGTCGGGTTACGGGGCTATGGACAGCGCGATCCGCTCGTTGAATATAAACAAGAGGGATACGAAATGTTCCTGGAAATGATGATCGATATTCGTCGCAATGTCGTTTATTCCCTGTTCCAATTCCAACCACAGGTGCAAGAACCCCAAACTGTCTAAAATCTAAACAAGTTTAAGCTAGCAAAACCTCCATCTCTACTGGGGATGGGGGATCATTATTATTTTCATGGCGAAAACAAAATGAAAAAATGTGTTAAGTTCTCTATGATTGGACTCAATTTTTCGAGAAACTATAAGTAGGGCAATTTGAAACCTGAGGAGGAATTATGAATCAGTCTAACCAATTTCTCTCTTCCTTGAAATGGACTCCCCAAGCGCAAGCGAAATTAAAAAATATTCCTTTTTTTGCTCGCCCGCAAGCGCGCCAACGCATTGAAGAAATGGCTCGTTCTGCTGAATCCGATTTAGTAACGGAAGAAATTGTGGAACAAGCTCGCCAAGAATTTGGCAATTAATAAAAAAAATGGAGCCGAGCAGAATCGAACTGCTGTCCAGGCTGGCTATTTACCGTCCGCTCTTTCACAGGCTTAGTTGTTCTGACCCTCACAACGGGGTTCATCCTTTATCCCGGATGAAAGGGATCTCTGGTTGATTCTTTGCGCTTTACCGACCAGAGACGTATAAAGCGCGCAACCGTTGGTTTTTACCCACCGCCCTTAACGGTGTCGGACGATGAGTGCTCGAACTAACCTGTTAGAGGTTTTTAAGCAGCTACAGGAGCTTGCTTACGAGCGAAAGGAACGATATTGTTCGCACTTACTATATTTATTGAGCCTTTATTATCGAGAGTTGACTCACTCTCGGCCTGCATCACGGGGTGGCTTTCGCCAACCTGTCGAAACCATTACGGCCCCGTGCCTCTATCTGTTATTATAGAAGATTTACTGTAACTTTGACAAGCGGTTACCGCAGGGCTTGCGTCCGTCGTTGATAGAGGTTGGGATTTAAGCCATCTCCTTGACGGGGATTATCAATTCGGGCTTTGAGGATCTCAATGCGATCGCTGACTGCGGGATGGGTACTTAAAAAGCTCGGCGGCGATTCCCCTTGCCGTTGCAATTTTTCCATAAAGCTAATCATGCCTAGGGGGGCATATCCAGCTCTGGTGAGGGTATCCAATCCTTTTTTGTCGGCTTCCAATTCGTCTTCGCGGCTATTGGGACGACTTACCGCTAATTCTACTCCAATCTGCACAGCCGCACTTTCGTCTAACCCCGCAGCAGACAGAAGCCCTTGCGCGATCGCGCGTTGTTTCATTTGTTGCACCGCATGACGGGCGCTAATGTGGCCAATTTCGTGGGCAACGACACTGGCTAATTCCGATTCATTGTCAGCAGCAGCCATTAGTCCGGTATGAATATAAACAAAGCCTCCCATAGTGGCAAAGGCATTAACGCTGTCATCTTGCACCACTTGGAAAGTATAAGGAATATCGGCGCGATCGCTGTGAGGCACTAAGCGTTGCCCAATGCCATCGACATAACGATTCAGTTGCTGATTGCGCGACAAGGTAATCTCATTATTGACTAATTGTTCATTAATTTGCTTTCCCAATTTCACTTCTTCTTCATCCGATAAATTAGACAGTTGGAAGACTTGCACCCCTTGCCGGAATAAGTCAAAGAACGAAAAACTTTGTGCTGTTTGCGGACTCCCCAAAATGAGGCCAACAGCGACAAATACGGAAAGCACAGCATAATGCCAGCGTTTGCCGATTGTTTTAATCAGTTGCAAAATAATCTGTTTCATCAATCCCAAAAATGAGTGAGGCGTTTATTTTAGTTCTAGCAATCACAGTGGCTCGTTATGGTATTAGTTAGGTAAGAAAATGGATCGGCACAAAATGTTGCTTCACCCAACCAGGGGAAAAGAGACAGTAAATGTTGTTCCTTGGCCGAGTTGGGAACTGACATTAATTTCGCCCCCCATTCCTTCCACTAAGGTTTTGACGATAGATAACCCTAATCCAGTTCCCCCAGTTGAACGCGATCGCGCTTCATCTACCCGATAAAACCGTTCAAAGATCCGGGTTTGTTGAGCTAAAGGAATGCCCCTCCCGCGATCGCGCACTGATACAATTCCCATTCCGTCCTGCTGTTCAACGCTTAGGGTAATAGGCTGTTCAGGTTCCGAATACTTGATCGCGTTATCAATGAGATTGAGCAACACTTGTTTCAAGCGATTGCGATCTACTTCCACAGCAACCTCATGAGACGGGGCATCATAATCAATGCGACGGTCATTATATTGTTGGGCAAGCCCCATGGTTTGTTGCACAAACTTATTCAAGCATACTGTTTCCAATTGAAATTGCATCTGCCCATTATCTACCCGTGCCAAGGTTAATAAATCTTCTAATAATTGAACCGTGCGATCCGTTTCCGAACTTGCCATGGCCAGGGCTTCTCGCTGAACCTCATTCAAATTGTTCCCCCGTCGCTGAACACTCTGTAAGTAACCGGACACAATGGTTAATGGCGTGCGCAACTCGTGGGAAACATTGCTAACAAACTCACGTTGTTGTTCCCAGGAATGATGCAACCGCATCAACATCTCATCAAACCGTTCCGCCAGTTGTTTCACCTCAGTAGGTGCCTGTTTCAATTGAACTCTCGTATTGCCCAAATGCTCTGCCGAGATGCTTTCTGTCAGCTGACAGATTCGTTGAAGCGGACGCAGCGATCGCGCAATATAAAGGCCGCTTGCCACGGTTATCCCACCAATCGCGATGACAGTTGCGACTCCTAAATTTCTCATCACCTGTAAAAACATCATCTGATCGGCACTAATATCCTGAGCAATATAAAGTTCTCCGATCCTTTGATTATTCACAAATAAAGGATTGGCACAGAGAATCCAATACCGTCCGTTGACTTCTGACACGTTAATTCCAGGCAAAGGAAAATTAGCAGTTTTTGGGGAAACCGGGAGGGGTTGCGGTTCTTCTAAACCTCCCGTGCGAGCAATGATACGCCCTTGTTGATTTTCAATCCACAGAAAAACATTCTCGCGACTCACATTGGCCACTGCTTTTTGCAGGGCTTGGGAGCGCGGATACATTTGTTGATAAATTTCAATATTATGAGGCATCCGTTCGGCAATATAAAGAACATTATCTTTATGGGCCGAAATGAGGATGCTTTCCATGGTCCAACCTAGCCAAACCGCTACTCCACCCAATCCCAAAGCAGACACCGTCGCAATGCCCAGGGTTAAACGAAAACGCAGCGATCGCGGTTTCCAAGCGTTCAACAAATGCTTCATTGCAGGTTGCAAGGGGGAGAGTCGCCTCATCGAAATCTACCAGTTTAGCAGTTACTACTCTTAGCTTAAACCGGCATCCTGAGAAGACACTGAAAACATGGAAAGGCGCCTCAAAAAGAAAGATGCAGAATGATTGTACATCCTGCATCCAGTTGCTTCAAACCCCGTTAAGCTTTCAGTGACTAACTAGCGAATTTTGGCAAGATTATCAAGGTAACTTTGACGAGAAAGGGGAACATAGCCCACATCTTGGATAATGGGCTTGGATTCTTGCATATAGTATTCAACGAATGTCCTAACGCCCGGTTTGTCTAGTGACGATTTTTTCACGTAGATATAGAGGGGGCGGGATAAGGGAGCATACTCGCCGCTTTCAATGGTTTTTTGACTCGGTTTAACCGGAGGACCTTCGCCATTATCAATGGCAACTGCTTTTAGGGCATCTTTATTTTCGGCATAGTAGGCATAGCCAAAGTAGCCTAAGGCATTTTTATTATTTTCAACGCCTTTGACCAGAACATTGTCGTCTTCACTAGCCGTATAATCGCCTCGGCTTGCGCCTTCTTTACCGACAATAGCTTCTGTGAAGTAGTCGAAAGTACCTGAATCTGAGCCTGGGCCAAAGAGTGCAAGCTCTGCATTAGGCCAGCTAGAGCGGACATCGCTCCAACGGGTGACTTCGCCTTGTGCTTCCGGTTTCCAGATGGTTTTGAGCTCACTGACTTTCATCGAGTTAGCCCAATCGTTTTTGGGATTAACCGCAACCGTGATGCCATCATAGGCAACGGGCATTTTGATATATTCAATGCCATTTTGGGCGCATTTTTCTTTTTCCGATTGGCTAATGGGGCGAGACGCATCAGAAATATCGGTTTCGCCCCGGCAGAATTTTTCAAAACCGCCGCCAGTTCCAGAAACGCCAACCGTAACGCGATATTGACCTCTATATTTTTTTTGAAATTCTTCTGCTACCCCTTCTGTGATGGGATACACGGTACTAGAGCCATCAATCTTTACAATATTGGATTGAGAGCGAACTTCAGAAACCGCTAATCCTAAGGTCGCCGTCGCAAGAGCAACTGCCCCTGCAATGGAAAACCGTTTCAAGGAAAATTTATTTTTAGCTGCTACCATATCGGTTTAATTAGGCTAGATAGACGTCCATCCTAAAGAGTAGTCAGTTGAAGTTAAGATCGCTTTAATTTACGTTTATTTACTTATTAAGGTTTGACAATTTGCTACGTGATATAATATTAGTTTATTAATTAATACGAAAAATTCCGGAGTGCTTATTTTGTTCTTCAATAAATAATCCCTCCCTTGCTGAACAAGAGAGGGAATTGCTGTTATCAACTCGGGTTAACGCCAGTCTCTAGGTAGCGGCTTCTTCAACCGGATGAATGCTGACTTTGCTACGGCTTTTGCCATAGCGGTCAAAGGTGACAACACCATCAACTAAAGCAAATAATGTATCATCGCCGCCACGGCCAACGTTGGCCCCTGGATGAATTTTGGTGCCTCGCTGACGGACTAAAATGTTGCCAGCGCGAACGGTTTGTCCGCCAAATCGTTTGACGCCTAGACGTTTTGAATTAGAGTCTCGACCGTTCCGAGTACTGCCTGTTCCTTTCTTATGAGCCATAGTGAATGACCTTTATCCTTATTTCCTACCAATTTATTTTACTCTGATGCAGTTTCAACGACTTCTGGCGTAACTGCCTCCGCTTGGGTATCAGCTTCGGCAATAACAGAACCGTTGAGACTAATGGAATTAATCATGACCCGCGTTAATTCCTGACGGTGACCGCGTTTTTTCTGATAGTGCTTTTTACGCTTCATTTTGTAAACGAGTACTTTTCGCCCTCGTAAGTGGCTCATTACCGTTCCTTCGACAGTCGCCCCGTCAATATAGGGTTGACCGACTGTAATTTCACCGTCATTATTAATTAATAAAACCTTGTCAAAGGTATAGTTGCCTTCTTCGTCAACGGGCAAACGGTTAAGGTCATAAAAATAACCCGGTTCTACTTTGATTTGGGTACCGCTTGCTTCTACAATTGCATAACTCATGATTAATCCTTACCAATGCCGTACAGGTAGCGAATGACTTTCGCTTTTGCGATGTCTGACCTGTTCCGAGCAGGAGACACAATCTGTTAGCTTACCACAATATAATGATTAACGCAATCCCCCAAACACACCGAGGTTGTAGTATTTCCAGATGACTGCCGTTTTGGAAAAGCCCGCTGCTTGCAACATCTGCAAGTGGCTGTCTAGGGTTGCCAGTTGATCGTGGCTGGAATAGCCTTGATCTTCACTTTTGCCAATACGGTTTCTCACGGCATCCAAATCTAGCCCTTGCTTTTGCGCCCACCGTTGCCGAGATTCATTATAAATATCAGACAGTTCAGGGAATTCAGGCAAAAGGGGATCCGCATTCCAAAATCGCCCGTTGGGGTTAAGACAACGTGCACTTTTCTGGAACAGTTTTGCTTTCATTTCGTCACTGAGATGGTGAATAGCGAGAGAGGAAATGACCGCGTCGAAGTTGTCTCCTACCTCGGTTTCATCATTAGCCCAGGCGCCAAAGTCTAGTTGCAAGGCTGTCACGCGATCGCGCTCCCCATTAGAATCTAATTTTTCTTGAATAAAGTCAATCATGCGCGGGGAATAGTCAACGGCAACCAGTTCAGCATGGGGACATTGTTGCAGTACTTTTAAACTCAGTTCTCCGGTGCCGCAGCCTAATTCTAAAATTCGCTTGCTTTCGGAGGGAACACAGAGCGCGATCGCGTCTAACATTTCATCATAATAGGGCAACAGTTGCCGAATATTGGTATCAAATTCTTGGGTTTCTGCAAAAACTTCACCGGGATAAATCATAATAATTATTGCGCCGTTGTTTGTTTAATTTGCCAGGACTTATCTTCTGCTAATTCTAGGACAAGTTGATGATAGTTTTGTAAGGTCGGACGATGGCCAACACTAATATAAGTGACGTTGCTGTTTTGCAAGTTTTCGTAGAGAGAGGCTTCATTGTTAACATCTAAAGCACTGGTCGCTTCATCTAACACCACATAGCGCGGTTGATTAATTAAAATTCTGGCAAAGGCGACTCGTTGTTGTTCGCCCAAAGATAAAACATCTCCCCAATTTTTTTCCACATCTAAATTGCCAAAGCGTTCAATTAAATGCGGCAGGTTGACTTGTTCTAAAATGTTAGCCAATTGATCATTGGTTAATTCGGTTTCGGTTTTGGGATAAATTAATTCCTCTCGCAAACTTCCCAAAATCATATAGGGGCGTTGCGGTAAAAAGAGGATTTCTGATAAGTCGGGACGAATAATTTTACCGGTTCCCGATTCCCATAATCCAGCAATCGCTCGCAATAACGAACTTTTACCACAACCGCTTGCCCCCATAATTAATAACCCGTTGCCTTGAGGAACTTCCACGTTTAAATCTTCCACTAAGGTGCGTTGGTAATTGGGGGTTTGTAGGGTTAAGTTTTTAACCGCAATTTTTTCATCATTGACGGTATTAATGGTAGGATTAGCACGCTCTTTTCTTTCTTTTTTGTCACTATAGGTTAAATTAATGTAATCCGCAAATTCATGAACCCGATTAATTCCAGCACTAAATTCCGTTAAGGTTTCAAAGCGATTCACAATCAGATTCAGTGCCATAAAAATGCGGAAAAATGCTCCTTGGGCTTCCGTTACTTTTCCCACCTGTAAATCCCCGGCAAAAACACTTGGGGCTAAAATCAAAAATGGAAGCGCAAAAGTAATAAATTCATAGCTATTGGTGAAAGCCCCTAATCCTAATTTTTGCCATAAAATGAGACGTTTGAAGTTTTCAAAAACATCATTAAACCGAACTTTAACTTGATTTTCTTCTTGCGGTTCACCTTGATAAAAGGCAATTGATTCTGCATTTTCCCGAATGCGAACTAGGCCAAAGCGAAAATTCGCTTCTCGTTTTAATTGTTGAAAATTTAAACGGACTAAAACTTTTCCAAAGACGCCTACTGTTACTAATGTTCCCACGATCGCGTAAACGATAAGAAAAATCACTAAGGGAAAAGAAATGGTCCAAAGTTGAAACCCAAAACCAATGACTTGCAAAACCGAAGAAATGGTTACTAACAGCAAATCTAATGATTCTTGGGTAAACGAACGCAAATCTTGAGAAATCCGTTGATCGGGATTATCAATTTGACCATAAGAGGTTAATTTATAGTAAGCGCGATCGCGAAAATAATTATCTAGAAACGTTCCGGTTAACCATTTTCGCCACAGCAATCCTAAGAAACCGCTTAAATAATTTGCTCCAGCAAATAGGGGAATATAGGCAACTAAAACCCCAAAATAAATTAGTAATTTTTGCCAAAATTCCTCTTCATTTAGTTCCGATAAAGCAGTAATTAAACCGCCGCGTTGTTGATTGAGGAGAACACTTAATACTGTATAAGTAATTAGCATGAGGGTAATAACGAAAAGTAACCCTCTTGCCTTTCCTTTTTCTTCACTAAACCAGTACAGTCGCGCGATCGACCAAAATCGTTTCAGTAAGTCAAAATTAATTCGTCTTTGCATTGAGCTTCTGCATCGGTGATCCCATTAACCTTTGCTAATGTAACAAAAAATTAAGCTATGCTCTTCCCCTTTTGGTAGGGAAAACGAAACGCAATGCAAATGAATTACAGAATACTCGTTAATTACAACCTATTCTGATGACAAACGACGTTGCCACTCTTCATCAATTTTATCGCTGCGTTCTGCTTCTTGTTCCATTAAATCTTGTTCTGTGGAATAGGCAACCTCTTCTTCACTTAAAACCGTTTTAGCAGCAAATTCTTTGGCTTGTTGGAGTTTGTTTTGCAATTGTTGATCGCGACTGCCGAGAATTTGGGCACGTTGAAACCGTTGTTCATTGCGGGAGGCAATGCGTTTATTTCTTCGCTGTATCCAGAAATAGCGAATTAAGGGAATGGTTAAATAGCCAATGGCATACGTTAAAAGGATGCCATAAATGCCATTAACAAACGCCACTAAACCGCCCATTTGAGCAACGACTTCTCCTGATAAAAGCGACCCTAACATTAAGGCTAAAACTAAGTTAATGCCTCCTAACCCAATTGCGAACATTTTTTGGGTGCTGCTGGCTTTGGTAAATTGCAAATAATTCTCTTTCAAATAAGACTCAACGGAACGTTTGGATTGATCAGTCGCAGTTACTTGCAACTCTGGAAAATAATAGATAATATTGCCTTCATCAGTCACTTCCGGAACACCATTAAATTGGGTTAGAACCGGCAACATATAGTCTTCTTCTTCCCAACTTTTTTGGTCAATATTATCCAAATAAGGGGCAATTTGTTCTCCCACAACCGCACCGCCATTATTGCGAATAACACTGCCAATTTCTTGCCAACGCCGTTCTTCTAGCTTGGCATTGGGATTTTTATCTCCAAATAAAAACGAGAAGATTGCTTCTAAAAAACTTAATTCGCTTTTTTGTTTGCGATTTCGTCTTGATTCTTCTCTTTCTCTATTAAAGGGTTCATCCTCCTCGTAAAATCCGGGTGAGAAAAAGAAAAATAAATCTGGGCCAAACCAAAACGGGAAAAAGCCAAAGGAGAAACCGCCTCCCATACTGTCGTCATCAGAATCTCCTTCATCAGAATTCATTTGCGCCCCAATAACAATGAGAGAAATGGTAATGGCAATTAAAATAATGGAAGCAATTAAAACAATCCCAAACGAAATTCGAAGCAGGTAAAATAAAACGCCTGAAATTTTATCCCACCATTCTTTGAGACGAAGACGAAGATATTTATTGCGTAAAATGTTGCGGAAATTTTTCGGAAATAAATAGGTAATATCGCCCGTTTCACTAACTTTTAAATGACCGCCGGCATCGGCTGCTAGGGCAACTAATCCTTTCTGGGCATCTTGTACTTTTAAACCGGTTTCCGCCGCAACATCGCCGACGGTAACTTGATAATTGAGTTTTTCAACTGAGTTGGTAATTAATGGATTGGGAGTCATAGTGATTCAT
>JBDGQV010000009.1:0-3785 GCA_042218725.1 Halothece sp.
ACTGGTGATTGAGGGTGGCAGTATGGCAACTCAAAGTTATCTCCAACAGTATTCTCCCATTGCCCTACGAGATTACTATCGGCAACAAATATTAAACGATCGCGCGGGTTGGTTTCTCGAAGCGTATAATCCCCCAACCACCTTTCCCAGTATGGCTAAAAAAGGCTGGTGTCAATATCCAGCGCAACCTGATTTTGTTTATGCCTATTTTCGTCTCCTGGCATTGGGGGCAGTCGTCACGCAACAAATCCTTCAGAAAACTCAACCCCAAGCACCAGTTTCTGTCATGGATCATCGCCCTGTGCTGTGTTCCCTGATGGAAAACGATATCCATCGCGTGATTGCACCGGTTGCGATTACAGCTTGGCTAAGTTGGGATGAATTCCGTTGGCATCATTATATTCCCAATATCCCCACTGATTTGCAATATGGTCTTGTGGAAAACTATCCAGAAGCGATTACCGGCTACGCTGCGTTTATCGGCGGGTTTAATCGCACAGAAATTCTAAACCAGCTACTGCAGAAAACGATCGCGCACTGCGAAGGGCTCGCTGCCAGAGAAGTTTCAGAACAACTTGGGATTCAGTATCAACCCGCTCTAGTTTAGTTTATGGGTCGCCTGGGACTCGAACCCAGAACTAATCGGTTAAAAGCCGAGTACTCTACCATTGAGTTAGCGACCCGTGCCAAGCCTTCGCTTCGCACAGTTACTAATCCTAACACGAGAAAAACTGAGGCGGCAACTATTAGCTCCAAAAAAATCTAAGAGGTAGAACGCTGTTGTAGAAGACGTTCATAAGCCACCTGGAAATCTTCGGGCGTAATGGTTACTTCGCTAGCGTCACTAATGCCTTGCGATCTTGCTTTTCTCACCGCAGACAACGCAGCTTGGTTGCTCAACAATTCCAAATCAGCGCCATTCCAGCCTTCAGTAGTTTGTGCCCAGTCTTGCAGATTGACGCCATCCAGGGGACGATCGCGATTATGAATCTCTAAAATGGCGAGACGGCTGTTCAAGTCGGGTAAATCCACTTGTAACTGCAAATCTAAGCGTCCTGAGCGCAACAATGCGGGATCCAGGGCTTCATAGCGGTTGGTAGCGGCAACGACAATTACCTCTCCCACATCAACCATGCCATCGATTTCGGTTAATAATTGCCCCACCACGCGATCGCTGACACCAGCATCTCCCTGATAACTGCCCCTAGCCGGCGCTAAGGTATCGATTTCATCAATAAACAGCACGCAAGGGGCCACTTGTCGCGCTTTACTAAACACTTCCCGCACCGCTTCTTCACTGGCGCCTACCCAACGATTCAGCAGTTCCGCGCCTTTCACACTGATAAAATTGGCTCGTGCTTGAGAGGCAAGGGCTTTCGCCAATAGGGTTTTCCCCGTACCAGGTTGTCCCCATAATAAAATGCCGCGGGGGGCTTTGGCTTTCGTCTGCTGGTATAATTCGGGATAGAGCAATGACCCTTCTACGGCTTCGGCAAGGGTGCCTTTAATTTCGTCTAAGCCGCCAATTTCATTCCAATTGACTTGCGGAGTTTCCACAGCGACGGTGCGCAACACACTGGGTTGAATCTCTTTCAGGGCGTTTAAAAAGTCGGCTTGGGTAACCGTGACATTTTCCGGTAAATCAATTTGCTCAAAATCGGTATTTTGGGCGGAAATAGCTTTGCGTAACACCGTATAGGCAGCTTTTTGGGTTAAGGCTTTCAAATCTGCCCCAACAAATCCCACTGCCAATCCCGCAATCTCTGTTAAATCAACGGTTTCATCCAGAGGCATATTGCGGGTGAGAACCTGTAAAATTTCTTCTCGCCCTTTGCTATCAGGAACACCGAAGGTAACTTCGCGGTCAAAGCGACCGGGACGGCGCAATGCCGGATCAAGATGATTGGGACGGTTGGTGGCGCCGAGAATGACCACGCCTGGGGTTTTGGTGAAGCCATCCATTAAGCTGAGGAGTTGGCCCACCACCCGTTTTTCCACCTCTCCTTCAACGTTAGCGCGATCGGGGGCAATACTATCTAATTCATCAATAAACAGAATACAGGGGGCATTGTTCGCTGCTTTTTCAAAAATGCCTCGCATCCGCGCTTCCGCTTCCCCATAATATTTACTCATAATTTCCGATCCCACTAAGGCAAGATAGTTGACGCCTAAACTTTGGGCTAATGCCTTAGCAGTCAGGGTTTTTCCCGTGCCTGGGGGACCCACTAACAGCACTCCTGTGGTGGGATCTAATCCCAATTGTTCCAACCATTGAGGGCGCTTGAGGGGAATTCCCACGAGTTCGGTTAATTCCTGAATAATGGATTGCAATCCCCCCACTTCGCTTAAGGAAATGGCGGTTTCGCTGTCTTGGGCAGTTTCTTTATTTTCGGAATTCGTCGTCTCTTCGGCACTTTCTTTGGTTTGGGAAGCGGACGCGTTGTTGAAGTTTTCAACCCCAATTCCCCCGCTGCGCCGATACTGAGAACGCGGAATATTGCCTTGGCGAGGAATATTGCTAGCCGATCGCGTGTTGACGCGAATGTCAGTTTTCAGTTCCCCGCGTTCCACTTTATCTTCTAGGGTTTTTGCCAGTTCGATTAAGTCTTCAACCCCTTTGAAAAAATTTTCCATGTTGCGCGATCGTGTACCCGGACTTTCTAATTCAGATCATAACCTCTGTTTTCTGAAAGTGAGATTCTCATTCAATTTTGATCTAAGTTTAAAATAGGGCCTTTGGGAACAATTCCTGTGGGATTAATCTGGGGATGACTGCGATAATAATGTTGCTTAATATGGTCTAGATTGCAAGTTTCTTTGACCCCTGGCTGATGATACAAATCGAGGAGATACTGCCAGAGATAAGGATAGTCAATCAGGCGACGAAGATTGCATTTAAAGTGAACATAATAGACTGGATCAAAGCGGAATAAGGTAGTAAACATACACCAGTCTGCTTCCGTAATTTGATCGCCACAGAGGTACGGTTGATTCGATAAAACCTCTTCCCAAGAATCTAAGGCAGTAAATAATTCGGTAACGGCTTCTTCGTAAGCAGCTTGAGATTGGGCAAAACCAGCCCGATAAACCCCATTGTTAATGGGTTGATAAATCTGATCAATGGTTTGATCGATGGTTTCTTTTAAATCAGGCGGACAATAATCTGTTTGATTGCGGGCAATTCCTTGAAATTCATGATCCAACATCCGCAACAATTCTCGGGATTCATTATTAACAATGGTGCCTGTTTTTTTATCCCACAAAACCGGAACCGTTACTCGTCCAGTATAATTGGGATCTGCTTTGATATATATTTCTCGCAAATAGTTTGCGCCATGAATGGAATCCGGAATAGTGCCGGGAATGTTTGAAAATTGCCATCCTTCTTCCCCCATATACGGATCAACAATGGAGAGGGTAATGGCATCTTCTAATCCCTTTAATTTTCGCATAATTAGGGTTCGATGCGCCCAAGGACAGGCTAAAGAAACATACAAATGATATCGTTCCGCCTCTGGTGTAAAATCACTTGTTCCATCTGCTTTTACCCAGTTTCTAAAAGTAGTGGGGTTGCGCAAAAAGCGACCGTCACTATCTTTTTCATAACCTTCTTTACGCCATTCTCCATTAATTAACATTCCCGTTGGCATTTTTCCCCCGTATCAACCTTACTTAATTTCTTTCAGATGGAAAGGAGTTATTTGCTTAGCTCACTTTCAAAACTTAAACATTGTTTCTTATTTATATTATTGATTCAGGTTGAGTTTGTCTAAAAATTGATAACG
>JBDGQV010000090.1:0-14960 GCA_042218725.1 Halothece sp.
TATTTTTTTTGGAAGGAGTTGATTGAAGAGTAGAATGACAAGGGAGATCAATGCCCAGAGGAATCATTGCAATCGGAATATCAGGAAAAAAGTTTCTGAGGTTGGCTGCTTCTGAGTTACCAGTTGCATGTAACACCTGTACTGTTTCGAGGTCATGATGCTGAAAAATAGACCAAGCCAGGCCTTTTTTCCAGGCTTTGTATTGCCAGGCCCAGGGCT
This sequence comes from Halothece sp., assembly GCA_042218725.1. Classification (GTDB taxonomy): domain Bacteria; phylum Cyanobacteriota; class Cyanobacteriia; order Cyanobacteriales; family Rubidibacteraceae; genus Halothece. The sequence continues at coordinate 220 of JBDGQV010000090.1, forward strand.
CCAGCATTCCGTGAGGGCTAACGACACGGGGAATTCCGAAACGGCGGCAAGCTGCTGCCACCCCATGATTATAAGGTAACCAAATGCCATGATCGTGGAGAATAGATGGTTTTTGTTGCGTTCGTATACTTTTTGCAATAAGGTGTTGAACTGCCCAATAATTAAGTTTGGGAAGAGAGAGCCAATTAAAGTTAGGACGTACTTGTGAGTCAGTCAGTAAAGGAATTTTCCCAGGCTTGGCAGCCAGTTGAATACTAAGGTCAGCGTTTTGCCAGGCAAGACTTTCTAATAACTGAAGAACGGCTATAGGCAGACCCCCTTTATCTTGAGAAATATCTTGAATTGTGTGTAGCAGATGAATCGATGATGACATCATTGATATACCCATCCTATTGGAAATAACGGAGAAAAAAGCTATTTGTTAAAACTTATGACGATGCCTTTTATTAACAAAATAATGTTCAAAGGAAAGCAATTTTTATAAAAATAAATACACTTCAGATTGTTGATAATTAGTTTTAAGGCTCCAAATGCTTTTTCAAAAAAATTAAAGTAAGGCTACAGTAATTAGTTAGTCGTCATTGGTTTACGAAGGACAAATGACAACTCTAAGAAGTTAATTGTCACCATAGTTTTCAGAACTGGTATTAGACTTGATTGTCGCTGAGTCGGTTAATTTGTTATAGGCAAAAATTACTCCGAGTTTCTACATCAAACAATGCACTTCAATTTTTCTTGACGCTGTCGTTGAAGAAGAAAATTTCCTAAAATAAGATATTGAACAATCGCCATTAAAGAAAACGTAATGGTCCCTAAAAGGTAACCTTCAAAAAAACTGCCTACGAGTAACGAAAGTAAGCCTGCAATTACCAAGTTGCACTGTTGCTGATGAAAAGGGTTCCGATTGCCATATTCGTAGAGTTGCAACATCATTTTCAGACATTCCCAACCAAATAACAGTAGGGGGATAAATCCCATTAAGCCTAAAGCAGCCCCTGTTGCAAGCCAAGAATTTTCTCCGACAGCAATCCTATCCCCCTTTAAAGGAGATCCGAAATAAGGATAATTGGTAAATGTCTGCCACTGAGCTCTCCAGACATGCTCACGGGTGTCAAGCGACCAATTGCTGAATCGATTGACTGGAGAACTTACTGTTTCTAGAAACGACAACTCTAATCCTTCTAAGAAGGTGGCTGCTAATAGGAAGACTGCAACCATGAGCAAGATGCGTGTCATGACTTTTCCCGAAAAGCTGTAAAACAGAATCATGCCAATGACAGCAGTTCCTAAGCCGGTGCGTGAACCCGTCATTGCCAAAGCAAAAGCAATCAGAGCTAAAAAGCCAATCCAAAAAGCTTTCAGCCAAAGTCGATCTTTTTCTCCCTCAATTAGATAGAGAAAAGCAGGTACCGTTGCTGCCAGTAAAGTTGCCGCGTGCTGGGGATTCCCCGTTGTTCCCAGAAGCCGCCCATGGAGAAAGGTAATGGCATCAAGATCGATGACGCCTTGATAGAGATTGACTACGACAAAAATCATGCCTGTCATCGCGATCGCGCCGACGCCCCACTTAAAATCCCTTTCGGTTTCTATCCAACGAGAAGGCCCTTGCAACATCATCATCATCAGCCCACTAAATGTGAGCAAAGCAAGAATGGCAAAACTTTGGCTGCCGCCAACAGCGGTTTTGATAAAGACTAATCCCTGGATTAAACCGAGATAGAGTAAAGGAGATGGGATTAATCCTTTGCGTTTACGCCGTTTGGAGCTATTAGATAGAAAAATCAGAATAAGCAACAGCCCCAAAAGAATGATGGTGATCGGTCTTCCTTGGGTACGAATTTGTTGCAACGGAAATACCAATGCCGGCGCCGGTTCAAACGTCACAGGATCAACATATTCGTTGAGGGAAGCAGCAAAACCGGTTAGGGCAACTAAGAACCATTGCAAAGGACGATATTTGTCTTTATAGAAAACAAAAATAAAGACCAGCGCGATCGCGCCCGCCGCTAAGCCATAAGGCGTTAATAGAAGATCTAACAGTTGATTGAGATAGGACATAAGCTATAACAGTTCTTGAAGCCATGCTCGCCAGCGCATTGCCCACAATTTCGCATCATAGGGAGCAGCGAACTGTTTGGCACGTTTTCCCCATTCCGGAAGCGAGAGATAGTTTTCATCAAGAGCAACCAAAGCCCGAGCTAGAGTTTGGGCATTATTGGCAGGAATAATAAGGCCGTTATATTCAGAACGAATCACTTCTACCGCAGAACCGCAGACATCAGTACAAATCACGGGTAAGCCGGCCGCTGCTGCTTCAACAAGGGCAAGGGGCCAAGGATCAAAGCGGCTGGGTAAAATAAAGGTTCCTGCATTTTGCCAAATCGGTTGCATTTGGTGGGGTTGAACAAAGCCAAGATTGTTAATGCCCGGTTCATTTTGGAGTTGCTTCTCTAACTCTCCTTTTCCGCAACAGATCAGTGACCAAGGATTACTGACTTTTTCTCGGTATTGGCGATAGGCTTCAACTAAAATATCCACTCCTTTTTCTTGAACATAGCGACCGACAAACAGCAACGATCGCGGCCAGGGGGCATTTTGTCGTTCTTGCCAGAGGGGAAACCAACTTTGGTAATCAATGGCATACATTCCCTGCCGAATTTTCTCTGAGGGAATTCCTAAACGATAGGCATATTGCCAACTGCGCTCCCCGGTTACGACAACGAGATCCATTTTTTTTAGGAAGTTCTGTAATAACAAGGGGGCCAATTTCTGTTTCCAACGTCCCCGCCACGGCGTATCCATGCCCATGACAAAGGAACAATTTTTAAAAGCGGAAGCAGTGGCAAGTTGACGATAGGGAGGATGAAACCAGCCGCAAAGCACGATGACATCAGGTTGTGCCTCGATTAGAATGTTTTCGATGAGCGCATAGTTGTGGCGTTCTTCTAGACTCAGCAAGCGAGAAGGAATGCCACTCATTAATTCATCGGCAAAGGCGGTTTGGGTACGCGCTTGGAAAGCAACGACAAAAACTTCCACATTCGGCAAATCATGTAGGGCTCGCCAACTGGCTGCCATATAACCTGAAATATCTGACCAGCAAAATACAACTTTGATATTCAAGAGTCTAAAATTTTACCCGAACTGCCTCATAAAGATAGGAATGATCAGATACTATTACAGAAATTCCTGTTGCTATTGCCACTATGGCAGAAATTCTAAATCCTTTTTTTCCGCAATTCTCCAATTCGATCAAAGTATTTTTTTTGTTCCCCTCGGATAATTAATGTCACATTTTTTTGCAATGATAGCCAACAAAAGATCAGGATTTAACCCTAGTTTTATATCAGAAAAATCGTATTGGTTTACAAAAAAAACAGAGGACAAAAAATATCAAATGGGTAAATGTTTGCTACAGATTGAGCGGGCTTGGATCAAGAAGGAGCAAGAAACAAGGGAAAAGGTGCTTTTCCCCCTTTACTCTTTGCCCTTTTTCCCAATTTCGCCACCTATTTGTAGTACGAATTAATCAAAATTGTCTAACAACTCTAAAGACTTAATTATAACAAAATTTTTCAGAAAGAGAATTGATTGCTGATTAGTTATTCTGTACCAGTTCAAAATGATCTTTTGCTAGGATCAAAAAAAGTTTCATCCATAATGCTGAAAGATATTAATCACCTTGCTGACACAATTTTTCCAAGAGTATTGAGAAGCCTGTTTTTGACTCATTTGACTATAAGTTTCCCAAAGAGCGCGATCGTTTGCCAAATTGCTTAGAATATCTACTATTTTTTCTGTCTCTGTTGGTTCAACAATAAAACCGGCATTGCCTACTACTTCAGGAAGAGAAGCGCAATTAGATACCACAACAGGAATCCCTGCAACCATTGCCTCGACGGCAGGAATGCCAAATCCTTCGTAGGGAGTGAGGAAAAGGAGAGAACAAGCCCCTCGTACCAAAGGAGGAAGATTTTCTTCACCCACTAATCCTAATAAGTGAACATTCGGCAACGCATTGGCTGCTTGAATATACGGCTGTTCAGAAGCCCCAGCAACAACCATTTGCAAATCACTCTTTTTAGCCAGTAGCGATCGCGCTACCGCTAAGGTCTCAGCTGCGCCTTTTTTCTCCTTTAAGCCGCCAATAATAATGACATACGGTTCAGCAACAGGGCGTTGAATCTCTTGCTGAGGAACAGTTGCTATTTTGAAGAAACTATCTTCTACCCCATTTCCCACCACGACAATTTTATTAGGATCGCCTCCTAACAATTCCACCATTCGCTGTTTCGAAAATTCCGATACGGTAAAGACCACTCGGCAATCTATCAAGGCGCGACGCACCCAACGCCCCCACTTTAAACGAAACCAGCGATGCTGCCAGGTATTTGCCCAAGGGAGATGGGTTTCAAACGCTTGGATGTCGTGAATGGTAACAGCAACAGGGCATTTTTTGACCGGAATATAAGTTTCCATCGGCGCATAAAGCCAATCCACTGTTTCAGGAAGATAGGGATCCATGAAAGGATGGCCAATAAGTTTCCAACGTCGTTCCGTTGGATTTTCAAGAAAGGGAAAGGTCGTTTTCGGTAAATCTCGTAGAGGACAACTCAGGTCAAGTTTTCCATCTTTTCCTAGCCACTGTTGAGAAAAAAATAAGGTTAGATCAACCTCTGGCAAGTTTGCCATTCCTAGCAACATGTGGTTGATATGTTTTCCAACCCCGCTGCAAGGAAGATAGGTCCGAATGGGATGGATATAAGATATAAGTTTCAACTAATTTTTAATTGATTTTCAAATTTCCAAAAGTGTTGAGGTTTATTACAGTATTTTAGAAATTGCATACTATCATCATAAATTATGTTTTCTAATTCTCTTTTTACAGTATTACTCCAGGTCGGTTTTGCTTTTTCCTGTGTTTTTAATCTTAGTCTTAACCAATTAATGACATTTTGCGGGACAATTTGTTTGATTTTCTGTAATTTTACGATTCTTCTCAATTTTATTAAGAGATCGCGATCGCTTAATTGCCCTTCAGTTTGATTTTGCGGATTGAGATATGGGCTGACATCAAAATCAGCATCAACTCCTAAAAATTCAAAGCAAGTTTGATAAAATTGATATGGAGTTGACTTTAAATCCTCTAAAAAAAGAACTTTAATTTGATGATCTGGAAAGTACTGTCGATAGGCACTAATTTGTTCCCAGTACATTGACATCTCAATAAAATATCGATGTTCTTGGACGGCATTTTTGATGGAACCAAGCGGTTTGCCACTGGCAATTTCCCAAGCCCAATGAGAAGCAATTCGTTCTATGGGATGTCTAACCATATAGATGATTTTGACATCTGGTATCGTGTTAGCAATTCGTTTGATAGTTTCAGGGTTGCGAGCTTTCCAAGCATAAAAGCCGCTACCTTCACCAATTGCTTTTTTCCCTTTTGCCTTTTCAAAAAATGAACCATACCAGGCTAAACCTTTACGATAATTTTCATCATGATAAAAAAAACGCGGCTCTTCTGGATAAACCATAAATACCTCTGGATGGCAAGATAAAGTGTAACGCAAGCTCGTTGTGCCACTTTTCATTGCACCAATAATTAAAAAATTAGGAATAAGTTGCCGATTCACACTATTCAATTTCGTTATTCCTGATCATTAATCAAGCGCGGTTGAGACAAAAATTACTGAAGCAGAGCTTCATTTTGTTGCTAGAAAAAATTATTATTGATTGATCAATTTGCTAAGATTCAAGGGTAAGGTTTACGACATTGAACGCCCAATTCATAACTCCAGCGAGCAGGATCTTCTACTGCATCAAAGGCAGAAATGCCAGAGTCGCCCAACTTTGCCCGACGCATTTCTGTAAATCCAGCTTGCGCTAATTCTTGAGTTATTCCTTGATAATCCCACATCCAAAGATGTTGACTTCTTCCTAACCATTCCCGAAAAAATGAGGGCAAGTCATACTTGCGTTCTTCTTTTCCTAAATAACTGAGACGCATGAATTCGATACAAGCATTGGGAGCATCTGAGTTAAGATAATGATGAGTTAAACATTCCAAATCTGGCAACACAAAACGGAAAATTCCTCCTGACTTCAAATGGCGATAACAATGTTTTAACGCTTGACGGAATTCATTCAGAGCAAGATGTTCTAAAATATGTGAACAATAAAGCAATTCCACACTTTCTTCTGGAATTGGCAAGCCTTTAAAAATATTTCCGTATAAGACATTAGAGGGAAATTTTCCAAAAGCCCCTCCCGGTATTAAGGAACCGATTATTGGCAGTCGTTGCAGTCGCAAACTAAGGCTAGCATCAAAGTTAAGCCATTCTGAAGGCGCGCAAAGCCCACAACCAAATTGGGTATATCGTGCTTTTTCTGTGACTAATTGTGCTTTTTCTGCGACTAACATTATGAGATGTTTCACCTGTAATATTCAAAGGGATAGATCGCCTTCCTCACACCCATTTCCCGCAAGTCTTGAGAAGCCTATTTTGATACCATTTGACGATAAATTTTCCAGAGAGACTGAATCATATGACAAGCGGGTTCGGAAATTTATGATTTTTCCCTATCAGTTGGCTCTACAAGTTAACTAGAATTTCCTAGCAATTTGGGAAGATAGGAATAATCAGATACTACTACAGGAATTTTCATTACTATTGCCACTATGGCAGAAATTTTAATCCATAGCTTCTGTTAACACAAAATCATTAAACGCCTGCAAGTTTTTATTTGAAGCTAGCTACTCTTGCTAATTGGTTGCTTGAAGTGATGCAATGATTCCATCTTCTCCCAACTCTTGTTAACCAAAGAGTCAGATATATCTAATTTAGTTATTCTTGATATGGTGATACCAGTTATTAATAGAGCGATTTTGACGGATGATTTTCCAGAGATTTTCTAAAACATACTTGGGAAACCAGTTGAAATAATTGATGATCCATTGAATGAATGAGCTTTGTTGAAAGCGATAATGATAAAATATATGAATATGTGGCATGGAAGCAGATAATTGATATCCGGCCCAATGTAATAAAATAACTTGTTTTTTATGGTTTAAATTGCCATAATCCCAAACCAAATAATAGTTCTTGGTTTGATATAAAGTTTTAATATTACGCACCCACCCATCTTGACAAATTCCTCCCATAATTTCAGCGAAGTGACCATAACGTACTGGCTTCATATCACAGCAATAATTGATAAAGGCTTGATCGGTGTTGCGAGGGTTGAGTTGTTCTCGAATTTGTATTGCCTCTTCTCCGAGGTATTCCAACTCTTCTAGAGAAAAGAGTCCTCGATAAGACGCCCAACGACCGGAATTAAATCCTCGTCCGCGCCCTTGCCTAAGCATTTTTCGGCGAAACTCACCGACTTCATAGACTTGATCGATCGCGCAATCATAATGAAGAAAGTCAAAGTCAAATTGTTCTAACGCTTGAATATAGGGTTTGAGATCAGCGAGAATGACTTGGCGAGTGTCAAGATACATAAATTTTTCTACCGGCCCCCAAAACGTTGCATACCGCCGAAACCAGTAAGGACCTGTTTTTGTATAACCCAGTTCAAAGGATTCACCAATGGCTTCTAGTCGGGAGAAAGAGTGATCCGTGTAAATTTTAAAGTGATAAATGTCTTGAAGAGAAAGAACGCGATCGCTGTTGTCGTTAAAAGGAATAAGATAGAGGGGAAGATTCGGATTAAACCTTCGGAAACTATTCAGGAACGCGATCGTCCAGTCATAGACAACATCATTGGCTAGAAAATAAACCCCATATTTATGAGTAATGGGCTTAGGATTTGTCATGATTTGTTGTCGAAAGAGTTGCCATGATCAGACATGTCGGTAGCTTCATAATTAACTTTCCTTTTGCTGTTCTTCCCAGCATTAAATCTTGTTTAATTTGTCAGTATTTAATGTTGTAAGTTTGATTTAATTAGCTCTAATAAAGATTCAGCACGATTGGCACCAACTAATCTGACTAATAGAGGATAAGGCGTTTTCCCGTTAATGCAATTTTGAGGACTCAATTCTCTAGCCGTTTCAAAGTAGCGACTTGCTTCTTTTTTATAGCCCTCCCTAAGAATACCGCGGCCATAAGCCCAAAACCGTTTTGCTAAAATTGTTTTCACGTCTGGAGACAAATAGCCTACTTTTTGAGCAATCAGTTCTTTTTGTTTCGCTATTGCTTTAAAATGAGCCAAACCTCCATGACGGCTGTAGGCATAGTTGCTAATGCGGTTTACATCTTGGTGTTCCCGATATTTGTAAATTTCTCCTGGATAGTAAACAAATTCTACCCCAGACAACACAAGACGCAGATGCAAATCATGTTCTTGCGCACGGGCAAGAGTAGGATCAAATCCCGCAATGGCTTCTAGATATTCTCGTTGATGAAGCGGACAAGAGGTGAGGGGACTATTATTGAGGATATGAGCAACAGGATCTTGTCCTGAGTTTCGAGGTTGTGGAGGATAACTGGTAATGGGATTGCCGTCTTGATTAATCCAAATGGCATCTCCATACACAATGGCTTTTTTCTCTTTGGGCAATTCTTGAGTTTGGGCAACTTGTCGTGCGAGACAGTCGGCTAAGAGAAGATCATCGGCATCGAGAAATTTAATCAAACTCCCTTGTGCCATGTCTAAACCGCGATTCCGTGTTGCAGGTGCCCCCTGATTGGATTGCGACTCCCAACGCAGACGAGAATCATTAAAGGAACGAATCATTTCTACACTATTATCGGTAGAGCCATCATCAATGACAATGATTTCCAAATTGGGATAAGTTTGGTTTAGTGCACTCGCGATCGCGCTTTCAATAAATTCTGAGTTATTGTAACAGGGAGTAATGATTGAAACAAGCGGATTCATAGAAGAATTGAACTGTTGTTTGTAGTTGCATGATATGGATGTTGGTGCATCACCCAGATTTGCCAAGCATTTTAATTTCTGTGCGCCTGACGCTGTTGCAAAATTTTGAAAGTTGCATTTCCTCGCAATTTTTAAATTTGATTATAAAATGTTGTCCAAACTAAAAAATCGCGCTCTAACATTGTTTCTAGTTCCTTGACTTGATTTTGCATAACAGATCGAAGATAGGGAACGACAAATTCCAGTTCGGTTTTTGAAGCTTGCTTTCTATCGATACGTTCTTGTATAACTGCCTTTCCGTACTTTTTGAAGCGATTGGGAATATAACGGCGAATATTATGATAAAAATTACTCCTTAAAAAATTGCCTACAGAATCGGGGATTCGATTAGCTCGAAAAATTTCTCGCGGTGTTATATTATATTGTTGATTTGGGTTAGCAGGAATGAATTGATCATTAACGCCTAGCCACCGATAAATATTTTGTATGGTACTAACTGGATGAGTATTTAGTTCTTCTGTAGTTACTACTTTAATATGTGACCAATCAAATACTTTAGCGTACAAAGAGAGTTGCATCGCATAATTGCTAATATCTGTATAACATCGATCGTCTTTAATTGCAGTTGACATACTGCGTTTTTCTCCATGATTTTGCCAATTGAACCAATAATGACTGATGGCACGTTCTATAGGATCGCGCATAATATATATAATTTTTGCTTCCGGATTAAAAGTATAAATTCGCTCTGGAACACCTTGAATAAAAGGAGCTTTTGCATATTGAGTACTGGACTCGCCAATAATGGGATAACCCTCTGCATTTCTAAACAAATCTAAATAATGTTCATTGCCTTGAGCATAACTGTTTCTTTGTGAAAAATGCGAGGGCTCTTTGATAGCAGACATATATATTTCTGGATGCTCACCGATATATTCGTGCAGTGAAGTAGTTCCTGCTTTCATTGCTCCGATAATGAATAAATTGGGTCGTATGTTACTCATAACATTAATTTTGAATTTACTCTAAATTTTATAAAAAAGTATTTATTTTATAAGCTATTGGCTTGATAATTTTGGTATTCAAAACTTCTTTAATATATCGAATAATTGTTTTATAGAAATCTATTTTATTAAGATAAATATGATCAATGTCAATATTAAATTTTGTCAGCCTATATTTATTATATATCGGAAAACCTTGTACGATGTTAGAAACATTATTTTCATGAATAACTTGAATCCAATAACAATGATCATCAATTTGAATCAAAGGAAACTCTGTTTGTTCGGTGAATGACTGATGAGGCTGACTAATTACTGTAGAAAATTCTTGATTGATATAGTTAACTTTTTCGGCTAAACTCACAAAAGGTGAAGATGTTAATTCATGTCTAGTAATTTCAAAGTAAGGTTCTACTTGTAAGCAATATCCCTTCTTCAAATTGATTCCTATTTTTTGATATTGTTTTTGTATAATTAATTCATTGATATGATCGTAGAATGTTTTTTGTATTTTTTCAATTGCATCTTCATGTAAGGCATCATCATTATCGATACGAGTTGTTATCAAAAAATCTGTTTCTTGATCAATCAATTTAGCGATATCTTTCTTAACCGCTTGATTCATTTCACGGGAATCTTTTACGTACTTGGCAATAAAGTAAGAATTGTCTTGGCTGAGCTTGTGGATGAGTTGTTTGTATTTTGGCTTAGTATCTTCTGACCCAAAATATATTAACCAAATAAATTCTTGGTTACTTTGGTTCGTTATGGATGGAAGACAGTAGTTTTGAAAAAGTTTAAATCTCTTATCCATCCACTCATTCGTTAAAACAGTTTTCGAGTTTTTATCGAGAGTAGACCGTTCTGGATTTAAGAGTGGAACTCTTTTGACATTGAAACGAGTAATCAAAAAATGCTTTATTTTAAACTGAGACATACTTCTTATTAATCAATAATTGCTTGCCAACTCTTAAATAAAACTAGATACTATATTGAAGTTATTTTGTTTTCACTAAGATTATTAATTTGGATATCAACAAAAATTTGTCTTATCTTTTTGATTCTTTCTTGAGACGAACAAAGTTGAGCGATATTTATCCTGCCAAATTGTCCCATCTTTTCTGCCAAGTCGGGATTCGTCAATAATTTTATAATTTTCTCTGCCATGTCTTCATAATCAAACTCTGGTACTAAAAAACCTGTTTGACCATTAATGACTTGTTCTGGAATTCCATTATGTAAAGTGGAGACAATAGGCAATTCTAGGGCTGCTGCTTCTGCTAAGGAAAGACCAAACCCTTCTTGGTCACCATTAGGGGAAGTGACACTATGTTGCGCGAGCAACCAGTGCTGATTAACGATGGGCAGTGCTTCGGCTTGCGGCAATGCCCCATAAAGCTTAACCGATTCAGTTAAGCCAAGCTGATTAATCCGCTCTTTGACTCTAGGCATTTCTGAACCATTCCCAATCATAGAGAGTTGGGCATTAGGAAGTTTCTGTTTCACTAAGGCAAAAGCTTGCACCAGTGCTATGGGATGCTTCTTCGGGGTAAAACGTCCTAAAAAGACAACACAAGGAGCAGTATTTTTCCGTTTTTCCCATGGCAGGGGAGATAAGTTTTTAAAATTAATACCATACCTGACGACATGAATTTTCTCCGGTGATGCTCCTTCTAATATCAACAGTCGTCGGATATGATTAGACGCAACAATCAGAGCAGAAGCATCTTGAAATACCTTTTGCAACTCTTGACGATAATTGGCTTGGTTAAGCGCGCTCGTTACATCACAGCCATGAAAGTGAACCACAAAGGGAATATCTAAATTTTGAAGAACTTGACGTGCTAAAATAGCTGGTTTGCCAAAGTCAATGTAAGCGACATCTGGCTGTTCTGTTTTGATTACAGGGAGCAGTTTATGTTGGGCTTGTTGAAGATAGCGTTGAAACGTTTTAGCTTTCTCCGGTTGTTCCAACCACTGTTCAAGGTGAAAATTTATTCGATCTAACCAAGAAGTTAGCACCATAAAGGGAACTGTCTTAATCTTGACACTAGAAATTGCTTTTCCATGACAACAATTGCAGACAACGCTCACCTGTTCTCCTGCTTCTGCTAAACCGATAACAAGATCGCTAACAAATGTTTCTGATATTAAACCAAAATCGCTTACTAAATATAAAATTTTCATTCGTCGTCAGTCGGTAAGGTTAGAAACACTTACTGAGGTTGAAACATGTTTACCTACCTTCATCCCTTTCCTGACAAGCGTTTTAATTTACTTGATAAAAGTCAATGGATTTGATTGTTTTAACTCCAATTTACTAGCGATTGGGATTCTTATTAGTTTCAATTAAATGATTAGTTTGTTTGGCCTGTTAAAACTTAACTTTAAATAAACAACAAAACATTTATAAAATATTATAGACAATAAAAACAATAAAAAAGCAAACTTGATGTGCTAGTATTTCAAATAAATATTAGAATCAAACTCGTGAAAATTGTTGCCAATTTGGCATCGATATCAAATTCAGTGTCTTAATGGTTTCTCGTTTTATCAAGTTAACTAAATTATAGTTCATAACCAACACTTAAGGCAGTTTCACCACAAATTCTTTTGATACGTTCTATATTGTGAGAACCAAAGAAAGTTTCCGTATCAATGGATGAATTGCCTTTCGGTTGGAACTGAGTATCTTTGATTTGTTCGATATCATATTTAATAGATAATTTTAGTTCATTGGCTAAGTGATGAATTGTCTCTACTTTATTCCTTTTAAAGGATTCGTACCAAATCGGAATAACATGGGGTTGACAGTTTAAGTAGATTTCGAACACTTGCCGACAGCGTAATGCAAGGGTTTCTATATAAGTATCGCCTTGATGACTAGCCAATGTACCATCAAAAACAACGTGCCAGTGGGGAAGTTTTTCTCTGATATACTGCCAGTGACATTCCTGTAAATCTTCTAAATTACCGGGAAGATCTGCGCGGTTTAAGATACTGCGGATATTATCATAAGGATCGCGCAAGACAAAAACATGAGGTGAGTTGGGAAAGTGAGTGCATAAATCATCATAGAAAAAGGTTAAACCCGGTTCTTTGATAATGTCTCTAGAAAAATAAAAACGAGCGCGATCCAGCAACTCATCGAAAGAAGTTTTGTGTTGCAGAAGTCGTTCTTCTAAATCTCCATATAAACAAAATACATCTACTGTATAAGATAGTCCTGTTGCTTCTCCTAAAAGGGTTGCAATCGCTGAAGTTCCTGATTTTTGATTCCCAAAGATAAGAATGGGAAAAGGATTAATTTGTGATGTGTAATATCGCCAGTGTTCTCTAATTCGATATTGAACGCTTTTTAAATAATCAGAAGGATTTTGAATGGCATTTTTTGCTTTTAATTGAAACTGGCTTATAGATGACATATAATTTAATGACTCAGAATATAATAAAAATTATTGTTCTAAAAATTGACAAATTTGATGGATTTTATTTTTGGCCTTTTTAGAAGAATGATCTTCAAGAAAAGAGCGATACTGATGGTCAGAAATTTGATGGGAATGATTGATTGATTCGATGACCGCGGCAATTTCCCTAGGATTGCTATTCGTCGCTACTGGCCAATGATACTGGTTGACTATCTTTTCCATCAGACATCCTTGATTAACAATAACAGGTTTACGTAAGGCCATAGAACGAATTAATATGTGACTGCTATAGGGATGATTTTGATAGTGTAAAAAAACAATATCAGATAACTTGATTAGTTCATTAAACTCAGTTTCATTTTTGATAAAATAATCCGTTTTGATGTACGCATTCTGATAGTTAATCTTTTCCTGATAGTCTTCAATGATGCTTAGTTCTTGTTCTGTATATTGTTCCCGTTTTAAACATCCCAGTATCAATAAAAAATATTTGGATTGATCTAAACATAAAAAGGATTCAATTAATAAAATTACATTTTTCTTACGAGTTAAATTTCCCAAAATGGAAATGATAGTTTTTCCTGAAGATTGGTTTTGGATTGTCTCAATAAGTTCTCGGTTAATTGAGTCTTGTTTACTACTATCGATATCTATAATTTCAGGTAAATATAAACAGTTAATCTCTTTTAGTCTTCTTTGGAAAAAGCGTTGATAGAGGGGATGAAGGACTAAAACTCCTCGACAAGAATTCAGCGCAAAGTTTTTTTCAGCATAAAAGCGAACTCTACTTTTTTTTCGCCCAAAGGCAACTTGCGAATGATAAGAAGGCAAAACATGCAAACCCACCCATTGCGAAGGCATCAAAAATCGAGCAATTTGTTTAGGAACTGCTGGCATTGCCGAGTCAGTGTTTGCAAAAAAAACTGGGATATCTTTTCCAATGTTGCTTAGCAGTCTTTGAGTGGCAATTAAATGAAATAAAGACGTAAATTTAATCGGATTATCTTGCAGTTTAGATATTATATTCCATGCCCTATCAAGCCCCTTCAAGGATTTCAGAATTAATTTATCCAATACAGTGAGATTCAGATCAATAACGTGACACCCTTCTAGGTGATTTCCTTGAATATTGCTTCGTAATTTTTCATTGTCGACACAGCAAGCATAGACAATATAGTTTTCTCTTAAAATTGATAAAATCGCCATAAAATAAGTTTCATGATGTCCTCCCCAGAAACCTAAATCAGTGATTAAGATCTTTTTAGATGATTCCATGACTCACTTACTTTATTATTTAGCTAATAACAATTACTGCAATATTATGCTCTTGTTGCAACGCGATGTAACTTTACTGCTTGCCTCCGGCGATCGCGCCTCTGTTTTTAAACCAATCGCATTCTCTTATTTATAATTAGTTTAC
>JBDGQV010000091.1:0-23977 GCA_042218725.1 Halothece sp.
TGCCGCGGCTTTTAGTAAAGAATCGTTAAGATAGATCAAGATGTAAAGATATGTAACAAATATGGAAGGCAAAGTTATTGTTATCGTTGGTGCCACTGGCGGTATTGGATCCACCCTCACCCATTCTCTCTCCGAAACCGGTGCCCATTTAGTGCTAGCGGCCAAAGACAGTGCGCGTTTATCAGCGCTGGTCTCCCAACTCTCAGTCACAGAAAAAGTATTGAGCGTTCCCACCGATATTACCAATCCCGAACAAGTACAAACCCTAATGGAAAAAACGATCGCGCAGTTCGGTCAAATCGATGTGTTAGTCAACGCGGCAGGGGCAGGAATTCTTAAGCCCCATCAAAAAATTGAACCGGCCGATCTAGATACCATGCTTGATCTCAACTTAAAAGGAAGTTTTTACACCTCCCAAGCGGCTGCGGAGGTAATGCGCAAGCAAAAATCGGGACATATTTGCAATCTTGTCGGCATTTTAGGAAAACATCCCATGGCCATGGGAAGTGCCTATTGTGCCTCTAAATTTGGCGCAGTTGGATTTAGTAAATGTCTAGCAGAAGAACTGAAACGTTATGGCGTTAAAGTAACCTTATTTTACTTCGGGGGGGTTAATACCCCATTTTGGGATCAAGCAGGATTAAAAGTCGATCGTGAAAAAATGCTAAGCGCAGACACGGCAGCCCAAGCGATTTTATTTGCTCTTCAAGCGGAACCAAATGCAGTTCCCACAGAAATAAACATCCAACCTGATAATCATTTATTTTTCTAACAAACACTGTATCCTATCGGGAGGAAGAGCCAAGGAACTGAGGCTTCACATCAATGAAAATTGATCAAATTCACTTTTATGTGGAAAATGCTTCCCGTTGGCGCAACTGGTTTACGTCTCAAATGGGATTTAAACAAGTTGGGCCCCCAACTCACTATCACAATACTTGTATCGAAGTGGTTAAAAGCGGGGAAGCAGAGTTCCTGCTTTACTCCCCTCAAGGGAATGACAATCCCGTTGCCGCTTATCTGAAACAGCATCCCCCAGGCGTGGCAGCGGTTACCTTTCATATTTGTGATCTAGAAAAACAACTGCAACAAATGCCGGTTGAAGACGCAACCCTGTTGCAACCTCTCCAAACCATTGAAACAGAACAAGGCTGTCTAAAATGGTGTCAAATTGCAGGAATTACAGGGCTTGTTCATACTTTGGTAGAACGACAAGGACAAACGCCTTTATTGCCCTGGCTTCCCGATTGGGTGCAAAAGTCTTCTTCCTCCTCGCCGGCAGGCTTATATTTTACCGGCATTGACCATCTGGTACTGAATGTGGGAGCAGGGGATTTATCTCCCACAGTCCGTTGGTATGAGCAAGTATTTGGTTGGCAACGGAAACAAACCTTTTCCATTCAAACGTCCTACTCAGGTTTACATTCACAAGTCTTAGTTGCTCCCAGCGGCCAAGTCCAATTTCCCATTAATGAACCAAGTTCTGATAATTCGCAAATCCAAGAATTTATTGATTTTAATCGCGGTGCTGGAATCCAACACATTGCCCTGAGTACGCCTAACATTACAGAAGCAACACTTGCTCTAAAGGAATTAGGCGTGTCATTTTTGAGCGTTCCAGACAGTTACTATACCCAACTGCGACAACGATTCCCAGAGCTTCCATTTTCACAACCAGAATGGGAAAAAATTCAAAAAGCGCAAGTCTTAGTGGATTGTGAAGCCAATCAAACAACTCAATCATCAACCACTGACTTAGCGATTCCCCTGTTGTTACAAATTTTCACACAACCCATTTTTGATGAACCAACGTTCTTTTTTGAATTGATTGAACGGCGTCATCAAGCGCAAGGCTTTGGTGAAGGAAATTTTCGCGCTTTATTTGAAGCGATTGAGCGCGAACAGCAACAAAGATAGAGGGGTTAGGGGATAACAAGGTCGCAGAATACGCTTGCTGTTTCAGAAGGCGCTTGCTACGACCGTTGGTAAAGGGGTGAGATCAGATGATCAGCGTCCTTTCTCCCCATGTCCCCATCTCCCCATGTGCAACGGTTAAACGCAAGGGGAAAAGTTTTCCCCATCAATTGCGAAACTAGCTTTTTGCTTCTTCAACCCGTCCGTAGAAAATCCCACGAACTCTGACTTCTTCAGGCTCTTTGGCTCCTAAATCAGTATCTGAGGGTTGTTCACTTTCAAAAGTGCCGGCAATTTCGCCAGTTACCCCATCAACCTTTTCAATTTGCAAGGAGATATGTCCTTCTCCTTTTTCATAACGCTTTTGGTTTTCCCGTTGAAAGTCGTCATCATCGGCTTTAGCACGAAGCCCCACAGCGTTATCATAACCGCTAGCTAGACCTCTTCCTCTGGGATCCAGGAATAATGCCCCTCGATAGGAGGGAACCTTAAAGTCGCCTTGAAAATCAGTGGAGGTATTAATATTTTCCAAACCAGCTTCCGTTTGCGCGGTTAGTCCTTTGACAGTAAATAGGAAAGGCACTTCTTCTCCGCCAGGAAGTTTCACAGTAATGGGCTGAAAGTCAATCCCATCAACCTCTTGGAAGAAAAATTGCCCCTCTTCGGTAAACTTCAAGTTGGCAACAATTTGATCCAAACTAGAAGCGGAACGGGTTAGCAATTTACCAGAGACAAATTCTGCTTCCCGACGTTTATTGGCAGGTTCTTCTTTCACAAAAAACTCTGTCGGTTGCAGACACATATCTTTAATTTTATAAGGGGTGTTGGCATTGACTTCAATAACACCTCGTCTGCTGGATGCCAAACGAGGACATTTATTGGCCAATCCCGTTCCCACCACTTGATCGTAGGTGAGTTGGCTTTTATCAAGGTACTCATCGGCTGGCTGTTCGGCACAAGCCGTTAAAACACTTAAACACAGCGCCAGGACAGTAGCAATTATTGCACGATATCTCATAATTCGTTTTGATTCCTTTTATGGAAAACTCTCCGCGACAGCAATTTAAAAGTTGCGCCAATTGGCTGAAATCCCAAGTAAAGATGTCAAAGAGAACATCTCTACGTTTTATCTCTTTTATTTTGCGGTCAGAGATGACACCTTGTTTCATCAAGGTCCTCTGACCGTTAGTCAAATCCTCATCTGGGTAAGATGATGATAAGTTTGAATTAACACAAGGGCGCATTGGTCTCGTGTTAGTTGTGGATAAGATAAGAGGAGTTTCGCCAAAATCTTACGATAATTAAAAAACTGATTGAACATCCAATTAGGCATTGTACACTGACAAGTTGCTTTTCCTAGCAAGGAAAGTCCTGAACCCCGTTATAGTATTAAGTTTTGTAACTTCAAAAGAGTGATGGATGAGAAGACAAATCAAGAATTAACAGAGCAAGTCGAGCGCATCAAAGCCTCAATTTGGGAACTGGCGCAGGATTGCCAAGGCGACAGTTCTGCTTTGTTATATCTGTTGCGTGTTTTAGAACAGTTGCATTGGCAAATTCGGGAAAAATTATTCCATCCTGCCCTGCCTGATACCCGGAATGAATTGTATCAATTGCTCCGGGATATGGAAGAACATGGCGGTTGGCCTTATATTGAACGGATGAAACTGCAATCGCTGCTGATTAATTTAGAATTTAGCGACGAGGATGCTTCCTCGGAATCTTCCGCGAAAAGGGAACTTTAATCATGGTAGGATATCTGTGATGACCACTTTTTCCGTTTCCCGGATCCATCACTCCTAAGTTATGCTTTTCCCTTCGACTCCGATTCAATTTGGTACCGATGGCTGGCGCGGTGTGATTGCGGCTGATTTCACCTTTGCCCGAGTTCATCAAGTGGCTACGCTAGCAGCCCAAGTATTGGCAAAACACTATTCTGATCTAGCTCAACATAATTTAATTATTGTCGGTTATGATCGCCGTTTTTTAGCGGAGACGTTTGCGCAAACGGCAGCAGAAGCAGTACAAGCCAGCGGCTTTGATGTCTATCTGGCTGAGACGTATGCACCGACACCGGCAATCAGTTGGGCGGCAAAAACCCAGTCGGCATTGGGGGCATTAGTGTTAACGGCGAGTCATAATCCCGCTGAGTATTTAGGATTAAAGGTGAAAGGCGCATTTGGGGGATCAGTGACGCGCGAACTAACTGCCGAAATCGAAGAACGGTTAGGGCAACCGGAACCCCCTTCGCCGGCTTCCCCTGGGAAATTAGAAATGTTTAATCCTTGGGATAGTTACCTGGCTGCGCTACAGTCAAAAGTGGATATTCCTCGCATTCAAAGCGCGATCGCGCAGGGGAAACTGGGAATTTTTGCCGATGTGATGCATGGGGCGGCTGCCGGCGGCTTATCTCGCTTGCTGGGAGAGGGCGTCATTGAAATTAATCACGATCGCGATCCCCTGTTTGGCGGGAATCCTCCAGAACCGCTTCCCGGTTATATTCCCGACTTATTTCGAGCAATTAAGCAAGCCAAACAAGAAAACCAATATCCCTTGCGAGTGGGATTAGTCTTTGATGGCGACAGCGATCGCGTGGCAGCGGTTGATGGCGAAGGGAACTTTTTAAGCTCCCAAGTGTTGATTCCTATTTTAATCGCCCATTTGGTAAACCATCACGGGTTTAGCGGCGAAGTGGTGAAAACAGTTAGCGGTTCCGATTTGATTCCCCTCGTCGCCGAACAATATCAGCAACCGGTTCATGAAACCGCGATCGGGTATAAATATATTGCTGAGCGCATGTTAAACACCCAAGTGCTATTGGGCGGGGAAGAATCCGGGGGCATTGGATATGGCACCCATATTCCCGAACGGGATGCCCTTTTATCAGCCCTGTACGCGATCGAAGCGGTGGTTGTTGCCGAAAAAGACTTAGGAACCCTCTACCGAGAACTGCAAGGGCAAGTGGGATTCCATTCCGCCTACGATCGCGTGGATTTGCCCTTAGCTAACGACCAAGCCAAAGAACGGGTGCAAACTGTGCTCAACACAGAACCTCCCACACAAATTGCTCAAAGAGGGGTTAAAGATTGTCAAACCATTGACGGCTATAAATTCCGCCTAGAAGATGACAGTTGGTTATTAGTGCGGTTTAGCGGCACCGAACCCCTCCTCCGACTCTATTGCGAGTCGGAAAATGAGCAACAAGTAAACGCCATTCTCAATTGGGCCAAAGAATGGGCAAGCGGGCTGTAAGCTGAGGAAACCTAAGGGGAAGCTTCCCCATGAAGTTGCTCAGAGGGAATAAACGATTCCCAAGGCAATAAGATGGGATTGTCTTGAAAAATGAGTTGCCCGCGATAGGTTTCGCGATCAATGGCAACCCCTTGGGTTTGTTCTGCCCGTTCGGGATAAATTTCGTAACATTTTTGATAAATATGTTGAGCGGCTTTAACAAGATAAGGATCCCTTAGCTGGGAAGAAGCGTTCCATGGAACGTCAGTACTGGTTTCCGGAGTAGAATCAAGTTGTTGCACCATCGGACAATTTGAATGATTAGATTATCAATGAGCTTAACTGAGTTTTGGGACAAAATGCTAGATCGGATACTCGGTTTGTATCATCCCAATCTAGCCAGTCTTTCCTGTAAGATAGACTGCTGTTTTTCTGCTTCGGCTAAGGCATCTCTTGCCCCTTGCACCACATCCTCTGGGGCTTTATTGACAAAGTTTTCGTTATTCAAACGCCCTCGCAAGGATTGGACTTCTCCTTCTACTTTACTGAGATTTTTCTCTAACTTGCTGCGCAACATATCAATATCAACGACGCCTGCCAAGGGAATTAAGACTTGTACCGTTCCCACAACCCCCGCGATCGCTTGCTGTTGATCGTCATCTAAACTGGCGGTAATGGTTAATTCTTCTACCTTGGCCAACTCGCGGATATAGGTTTCCCCTTTGCTGAGAATTTCGCGTTCTTGTTGATTTTCGCTTTGCAAGATGGCATTCACTTTCATACCAGGCTTAATTCCTGCTTCCGCCCGTAAATTGCGAATAGTACGAATGGTGCCAAAAATTAACTCAAATTCTTCTTCTAGTTGGGGGTTAATGAGAGTATTGGCAGAAGGAGTTGCTGTCGAACCGAGTAACTCCACTTTTTTCTGATTCAATATGTTTCGCAAGGTTTCCCGTTTAGGCTGGGTTAACAGATAACGGTAAGCAAACCATCCCGTGTAACCTAGTCCAACTAATTTTAAGAAACTCGGCAACAAGGGAAACTGTTCTATTGTTGTGAGAAAAGCAAAGATGAAAGTGACTGCAAACAAGCTGACAACCGCAATCGCGATCCAAGTTAAACTGGATTGATTCAAATTGCTGGAAGCGGCCTTGAGTTGTTGTTGGATCTGTCCCCAAATTGTTTGGTCTTCTTGAGAAGAAGCAGTTTGCGGTGTTTTTTCCGCTAGCAACTCATCCACTTCTGGATAGGGTTGTAAGGCTAAGGTTTGATCCCGAACTTGGGTAAGCGTATGCCAGATTTCTTCGGTCACATGAGGCATAAAGGGATGGAGAAGTTTTAAGATGCCTTCGAGAACATAGCCTAGGGTTTGTTGGGCGACTAAGCGGGATTCGGGATTATTGTTATCGTTCAAACGAGATTTAACCGCTTCAATATACCAGTCGCAGAAGTCTCCCCAGATAAAATCATACAGTCCTTGGGCGGCTTCTCCTAAGCCATACGTTTCAATTTGATGGCGGGTTTGTTGCGTAATTTGATTGAAGCGGGAAAGGATCCAGCGATCGCTGAGGGCTAAGTTGTCTAAATCGGGATTGCCCAATTGCTGTGGGGTTTTCCCGTCTAAATTCATAAACACAAACCGCGAGGCATTCCACAGTTTATTGGCAAAGTTGCGGGAAGCTTCTACCGAACTCGACTCATCCGTTTCGCGGTTGTACTGTAAACTAATATCTTGTCCGGCGCCGGTGACTTCTCGAACTAAGGTATAGCGCAGGGCATCGGACCCGTATTTTTTAATCAGCAGTAGGGGATCAATGCCATTTCCGGCTGACTTGGACATTTTCTTGCCGTTTTCGTCGCGAACCAAGCCATGAATATACACATCCCGGAAGGGCATTTCACCAGTAAAATGACCGCCCATCATGGTCATTCTTGCCACCCAGAAGAAGATAATATCAAAGCCGGTGACGAGGGTTGTATTGGGGTAATAGGTTTCTAAATCTTGGGTGGCATTGGGCCATCCTAAGGTAGAGAACGGCCACAACCCAGAAGAAAACCAAGTATCTAGGGCATCAGCATCTTGTTGCAATTCGGCATTTTCTCCGTATTGCTGAATCGCTTTTTCCTGCGCTTCCGCTTCACTATAGGCGACAATATAGGGGGTATCATCGGTAATTTGCCCACCGGTTTCACTAATGACATACCAAGCCGGAATTTGATGTCCCCACCAGAGTTGTCGGGAAATGCACCAGTCTTTGAGTTGCACTAACCAGTCGCGATAGACTTTTTTCCAGCGTTGGGGAACAAAATAGGGAGAATTGTCTTGATCCAAACAGTCTAAAGCTTTTTGGGCTAAGGGTTGAATTTTGACAAACCACTGCGTAGAGATTAAGGGCTCAATGGGAACTTTCCCGCGATCGCTGTAGGGTAGGGTGGAGACATAATCTTCCACTTTCACTAAATAGCCCTCTTCTTCTAACCGCTTCACCACATTTTGACGGGCTTCAAACCGATCTTGTCCGGCAAATTCACCGCCATTTTCGTTAATTGTCCCATCTTCGTTCATCACCGTAATAAACGGCAAGTTGTGGCGTTCTCCCATGGCAAAGTCATTGGGATCATGGGCAGGGGTAATCTTGACACAACCGGTACCAAAGGAAGAATCCACGTATTCATCCCCAATAATGGGAATTTCTCGTTCCATCAACGGCAGTTTGACCGTTTTCCCAATCATGTCTTGGTAGCGTTCATCATTGGGATTGATAGCCACTGCTGTATCGCCTAACATGGTTTCGGGGCGAGTGGTGGCGACTTCGATCGCGCCGCTGCCATCAGCCAGGGGATACCGGAACTGCCACAAGGATCCCTGAACTTCTTTATTTTCCACTTCCAGATCGGAAATGGCGGAACGGGAAGCAGGACACCAGTTGACCATGTACTTCCCGCGATAAATCAATCCTTGCTCATATAATTTCACAAAGGCGGTACGCACAGCAGCGGACAAACGGTCGTCCATGGTAAAGCGTTCCCGCGACCAATCGGCAGATAAGCCTAACCGCTTCAACTGATTGACAATACTGCCGCCTGATTCTTCTTTCCACTGCCAAGCGCGTTCTAAGAATTTTTCTCGCCCAATATCAAAACGGCTTAATCCCTCTGCTTGCAATTGTTTATCAATGATTGCTTGGACGGCAATGCTAGCATGGTCAGTTCCCGGAAGACACAGGGTATTATCGCCGCGCATCCGATGATACCGCACCAAAACATCAATTAAGGCCGTATTAAACGCATGTCCCATGTGCAGATTGCCAGTGACATTGGGCGGCGGAATGACAATACAAAACGGTTTGCCTCCTTTTTCCGGATGGGCTTCAAAGACCTTTTGATCATCCCAAAATTGTTGCCACTTCGCCTCCGTTTTGGAAGGATCATATTGGCTAGGCAGT
The DNA here is from genome assembly GCA_042218725.1 of Halothece sp. Lineage (GTDB taxonomy): Bacteria > Cyanobacteriota > Cyanobacteriia > Cyanobacteriales > Rubidibacteraceae > Halothece. The sequence goes on from JBDGQV010000091.1 coordinate 8,592, forward strand.
GTCGTCTCAGTCATGGTCGGTTTCTCCTAATCTTGTTATTTGTTATCTTTCTCTTCCTCACATCGGTTGGTTAGAGAAAATCCAACCTATATTTTGGTCACTGTTGAACAATATCAGCAAGGGCTGGTTTAACGGTGGGATACTGATAGGTAAAGCCTTGTTCTTGCGTCCGTTTCGGAAGCACTTGTTGCCCTTCTAAAACCGCTTGCGCGGCTTCTCCTAACAGTAATTTAAGCGCAAATTCGGGAACCGGCAACCAGGAGGGACGATTCATCACCTCTCCCAAATTTTCACACAATTCTGACATGCGCACGGGATTCGGGGCAGTGGCATTATAAACTCCTTGATACGCACTCGAATGAATGGCTTGTTGAATTAAGTTCACTAAATCATCAATATGAATCCAAGAGAACCACTGTTTCCCGGTTCCGAGAGGACCGCCAGCAAAGAAACGAAACGGGGTTAACATTTTGCCTAAGGCCCCGCCTTCTCCTAAAACAATGCCAAACCGTAAAATGACCAAGCGGGTTTCCGTGTTTTCCACTTCTTTGGCGGTAGCTTCCCATTTTTGACAAACCGAGGCCAGGAAATCATCCCCAGGGTTGCTGCTTTCGTCAAAGGTCGCCGTTTCACTGGTGCCATAGTAACCCACTGCCGACGCATTCACTAACACTTGCGGTTTGGTTTGGGCTTGCTGAATCGCCTCGACAATATGTTTGGTGGTTTCAATGCGAGAATCGAGGATTTCCTGTTTGCGTTCCGGGGTCCAAGGTTGATCGGCAATCCCTGCCCCGGCAAGGTTAACAATGGCTTGCGAAGCGGCAATGGTATTTTGCCATGATCCGGGTTGTAACGGATTATACTCGACAATTTCTACTTGCGGAAATCCTTTTTTGGGAAACACTTTTTCCCCCCGTTTTTGATCCCGAGTAAAAACCACGATATTGTGTCCGGCATCAGTTAATTTTTGCACTAAGCGCGTTCCCACAAAGCCAGTGCCGCCAGTAATTGCAATTTTCATAACAGTAAGTTGAAATTGATGTTTTTAACTAGCTAGGTCAGAGGCATTATAGCGCGGGAAGACCTTTGCTTTCGCAGCCATGTATTGGAAATTAACTTGCTTTTAATGCCATTCTTGTTCAATTTTTTGTTCAGTTTCGATGATTTCTTGTTTCAATTGTTGCCAGTCCAAATTAATATTAAAACGATCGTAAACTAACGTTCCTTCTTGTAAATAAAGCACGCGATCGCAGAACTGTTCTGCTAATTCCAATTGATGATTAACCATCAAAATTGTTGTCTCTTGTTCCTTCAAGACATTAATCACCCTCGTGGCTGTTGCAATATCTAATGCCGAAGTGGGTTCATCTAGCAATAATACCTGCGGTTCCATGATTAACCCGCGGGCAATAGTGACTAACTGACGTTGTCCTAACGAGAGTTGCAATTCGGTTTTATCATACCAACTTTCCGGAATTTGTAATCGGTCGCAGTAAGTGGCAATACGATGATTAATTTCTGCTTTAGACAGGTTTTGCAATGTTAAGGGATAAGCCAAAGTTTCCCCAACTGTCATGCCTAATAATTTTGGTTCTTGGGGAACTAAAACGACTTGTTGACGGAGAGAAATAACAGAAAGATTTTTATAGGGAGTTCCAGCAAAAAATAGATTTCCGGTTGTCGGTTCGCTTAACCGATTGAGGAGGCGTAGCAGAGAAGTTTTTCCTGATCCAGAAGTACCAAGAACCGCCACGCGATCGCCTCTGGCAGCGAGCGAAGCTCGATCGCGCTTTTTAATCTGAAAAGAAATATCTTTTAAAATATCGCTAAACCCAAAATGATCCGTCAAACTGACTTGATCCGCTTCTAAAATAATTTCAGAATTAATTGTCATCCCAAACCAAACTCAAAGCTAAAATAAAATCTTCTAATACATCTTCTCCAGAAACCGTTTTTGGATTATCTAAAACCTCTTTCCCTTGATGGGGACGATAAATTTCCACTTGTTTTTCAACCGGATTAATTAACCAACCCAATCTCACCCTATTTTCTATATATTCTTCCAACTTTGCTTGGAGATTTGATAAGGAATCCGTTTCTGAACGCAATTCCAGAACAAAATCAGGGGTAAGACAGGGAAATTTACGACGTTCTTCTTCTGATAGACTATCCCATCTTTCCTGTTTTATCCAAGCCACATCAGGAGAACGAATAGCACCATTCGGCAGTTTAAATCCTGTCGAAGAATCAAACACTTTGCCTTGCTGTTTCTGTCGATTCCAAAAACTAAATTCAGCAATCAATTCTGCATTGCGATTGCCAGTTTCTCCACCGGTTGGCGACATAATGATTAAATTTCCCTGTGGCGTTCGTTCCAATTTCAACTCTGGATTAATCTGGGATAATTTGAAAAATTGCTCATCATCCAGTTGCCAAATAGATTCAACATTCAAGGTATAAGGATTCATGATTTTGTCTCCTAAGGAATTTGTAAAACCACAAACTCACCATCCGGGAAATAACTCCGAAATTGGGAATGATCAGCGAGTACGACAATAATATTGAGATCAATATCAGGAGACATCCCCAAATCTTCCCAAGGCATTGATAATTCTAAACAATCATTAAAATAAAATTTGGCGCGGGTTCGACGACCAAACCAACGATTATGTTCTGTAGCTTCTTCCAACCAAACCGTTTCTTCGACAAGATTAATTCCCAGGTGATGATGATATAAATAAGTAAGCGGCGGATGTTGAGGAATATTCTTGAAAGGCAACCGACTATTTAATAACGTTACTCCTGGATAAAACCAAAATAAATGTAAGTGTGGCGGTAAATTTGTTCCCGGTTGTCCTCCTTTTTTGAAATCAAAACGAAAATAAAAATTCAGATGATCTAAGCCATACCATAATCGTTGTACATCACTATTATGATGCATCGTGCCAGAGGCAATTTCAATTCGCCCGGCTTTATCCCAATCTTGTTCATCGGCAATGCCATCAATAAAGGGATGAATAAAACTTAAGGGAGGATGGGATTTTTTTCGTTGATGCGGTTCTAAGGGTTGCTTTAATTCACTCGGAATCGGTAACGCCAATGCCTGATAAATGTTTGATAAATGATCGCGAAACAATTGATCAAAAATGGCATCCTGATTTGAAGAATGTCCTTCCCCAAACCACCAAAACCAATCGGAACCTTCTGCCGCATAAAGGGCTTCCCATGCCTCTGGATAGTTTTCCTCAGTCGCGTCTGGATAATTATCTAAAGTCTGTCTTGCCTTGGCAAGCAACTCCCAAGCCTGATTTTTAATGGGATCCCCAATCCAAGTCGTGAGATTCCCATTTACCCAAGATCCGCTATGCAATTTCTCACTGGGTAAGGTGGCCGTTGGCGGAAATTTTTCCAGAAACTCGGAAACGGTGACTAATTCAATTCCTGAATGATCGCTTAGGGCTTGATACAGGGTTTCTAAAAATGGTTTTCCATCTTGCTGGTATTCTTCCCAACAATTTTCGCCATCAAGGGCAATCGTAACTAACCAAGGATGTTCTAGCGGTTCACCCAAAGTACTGGCAATGTCATCTAAACGATTAATAAAATCTTTGGTTGCGGTTTGAGGCGAGAGTTTACTATAGGTGAAGCCAATTAAATCTGATAACCGGTGATCGCGAAATACCACGGATAAATCTCCCTCCGGGGTAGGGAGGCGATAAGGTTGATATAATAACTCAGGCGCATAGAGCGTGCCGTTTTCATTGCGATGGAAGAAATGATTCAGTGTCCAGCCTAAAATCCCCTCATCGCAACAGAACCATTTGAAGCCGGCTTGGGCAATATGGGATAAAATTTGGGGACTAATGGCTTGTTCCGAGGGCCACAACCCCTGGGGGAAACTATCAAAGTAGGATTGGTGAACTGCTTTGGCTTTTTCCAGATGGCGCGGAATGTCTTGTTCCCAGCTAAAGCGATGTTGCGGGAGATTGATGTCGGGAACAGCAATATTGGCTACATTGGTATCAGCCAATAAGGGTAAAATGGGATGGGTGTAGGGACTCGTGGTTAATTCCAGTTGTCCCGTTTCCTGCATCCGTTTGTGTTGGGGAATAATCTGACGGATAATTTCTTGTTGTTTGGCATAAATCCGTTGCCGATCTTCTAAGGTAAAGCCTTTTCCTTTTTCCAACCAATAGCTAATTTCGGAGTCACCCCAAAATAAGGGATCAATCCAAGCTAGGTTATGCCAAGCCAATAAATCGCTGTAATCTTGATTCGTCCAATGGTGTAGACACCAGGTGGCCCCGTGATTGACCCGTTGCTGATAGAGTTCGCGATAGCGCGGATGGGGATCAATGAGCGTGCGATAGTTGGCATCAAAAAAATGATTAATGATGTATTCTCGTTGGGCGCGATTTAAATGATGAGTAGGCGTTAGGGTGAGATTCAGGTAAGGATCAAAAGCATTCCCGTTAGCGTAGTCTTCTAATTGATGAATGAGAGACGGAACTAAATTCACTGTTTGATGTAGCTTCGGATAACGCTCTAGGAGTAAAATCAGGTCAAGATAGTCTTTAGTTCCGTGCAGCCGCACCCAGGGGAGGCGATAGTCTCCTTGAGATGAGCAATAAAGCGGTTGATGCTGATGCCAGACAAAGGCGACGTAGAGAGGATAGGCCATATCAGCTTGATAACGATTCTAAAAATAATGTAGAGAGATTCACTTCAGTTTATTTTACAGGTAACTGTGTGCTCACTAAGGGAACACAGTCTTCAAAACTGCATTCCCTCAATGTAAAACTAGCGAGTTATTTCTCCACAATAGCAGGTGCCATGGGTTCAGCAAGTGAAACTTGCTTGTTTTCCGCACTTGTTTCTTCTAAGAGGGTGGAAGCACTTTTTAAGACTTCCGTATTTTCAATGGAACTATTGGCAAGGGTAAATAGCGGATTAGACAAAATTCCCGCTAAGGAAGTGACTACCAGAGAAAAGACTAAGCCCACTTGCAAAGGACGCATTCCGGGCAAGTTCCAACGCACTTCCGGATAATTTCTGACGGTGTCTGACATTTCTTGCGGTTCTTTGACCACCATCATTTTGACCACTCGGATGTAGTAGTAAATGGAAACCACACTGGCTACGAGTCCCAAAATGACGAGACCATACAAACCAGCTTGCCAACCGGCCCAGAATAAATAAATTTTGCCGAAAAAGCCTGCTAAAGGCGGAATGCCGCCTAAGGACAATAAACAGATGCTTAAGCCCAGCGTCAGAAGCGGATCTTTTTGGTACAGTCCGGCATATTCGGTAATTTGGTCAGTTCCGGTGCGCAACGAGAAGAGAATGAGACCGGTGAAAGCCCCTAAGTTCATAAACAGATACACCAGTAAATAGAAAATCATGCTGGCATACCCGGCTTGGGTGGCGGCAACCATACCAATCATGACAAACCCGGCTTGGCCAATGGATGAATAGGCTAAGAGGCGTTTCATACTGGTTTGGGCAAGGGCCACCGCATTCCCTAAAATCATACTGAGAATCGCCAGGGCAGTGAAAATTAAGCGCCATTGCGGTTGTTCCAAGGGGAAGGCAACCACCAACAAGCGAATGGCAAGGGCAAAGCCCGCAGCTTTTGATCCCACCGAGAGAAACGCGACGACAGGCGTGGGGGATCCTTCATAAACGTCAGGGGTCCACTGGTGGAAGGGAACTGCCGAGATTTTGAAGGCAATCCCAGCAATCATAAACACAAGCGCGATCGCGCTGGCAAGTTCTCCTCCTTCCACTTGGGCTAACCCTTGGGCAATCTCCGGTAAGATAGTTTTGCCGCCGGATAAACCGTATAGCAGCGAGGAACCGTATAAAAAGACAGCAGAACTAGCTGCCCCGATGAGGAGATATTTAAGGGCCGCTTCGTTAGAACGAGAATCCCGCTTCATATATCCCGTCATTAGGTAAGACGAGATACTGAGGGTTTCTAGGGCCACAAAAATCATTACCAATTCATTTGCCCCAGCCAGGAACATGCCGCCGACAGTCGCGGTAAGCATAATGGCAATAAATTCGGCGAGGGCGCCCCCAGTTTGTTCCACATACCGAATTGACATTAAAATCGTGACTGCCGTGGAAAGGGCAATGACGCCGCGAAAGATAATGCTGAGGTCGTCGCCGCTAAAACTCCCTAAAAGGGCTGTGGGGTTTTCTACATCCCAGTAAAAATAGAGGGAACCAATGGACAGCAACAAACCCGCAATGGCAATGTAGGGCAGCCCACGGGCAGCACGACGGCCCAAAATTAAATCGCCGATTAAAACTGCCAGCAGGGTCGCCACTACGATTCCTTCTGGAAGAATTAAACCGACATTGAGTTGATCTGAAAGATTACTTGCAAATTCCATATAAGGCGACTGATTTTAACAAATGATTAATACAGCGTACCAAGATTTAGGATAACAACTGACTCGTTGTTCGTTGGAGGGTTACAGTTTCCTGGAGAGAGAGGAGGAATTAGTGAGGAATTGGCGTTTTGTGACGAAACTTAATAGAAGTTAACGTTTATCTGCTGGGAGAGAAAACTCTCAAGCCTATCCCAATCTACTTTTCAGGGGATATTTCTTGGCTTCATGGCTAGGGGGACAAATTAAATAATTTGATGTTAATCATTAAATTTTATAAAGTTTTATTGTTTGCTTCTAATGTTTTTTTGTATTTTGTACTACTAAGGTAAGATTACTCACGATTGAATTTTAAGAAACTATTTTCAAAACGGAGTTATTGTTAGAGGGTAAGTTTATGTATCCACAATTTACTGTTATTCCTCGCTATCAATTAGATGACCAAATTCCTTGGTTGGAAGGAGTTGATCCCTTGCGAAATTACTGGATCGCGGTTAATGGCGATCGCGCTCAAATGACAACCCTTCCTGGTGTGCAAGCCGACTCATTTGACGGCTTTAAACAAATAATTCGCCGCTTCCGTTCCCTGCAGCCAGGAGAAGAAATGTTCATCGGAAACAGCGATCGCCCTGGTAAAATTATTTGTATTAGCGCAAATTGCTATGCCTATGAAAGCGACATGGGGCAAGCTCCAGTTTGGCATCTCTTTGATGAAGAAAGTCTTGATAGCCTGCTGATGACAGCCCATCCCGACTGGCAATGTTCTCAAAAAGATCTGCTATTGGGCCGCTCGCAATTGGAAGCCTCTTGGGAAACCCCAGCCGTTGCTTAGTTTAACGGGGAATTTGAGCCAATTCTTCCCAGGAAGCAAGCAACTTGATGGCAACTATTTGCAACTGATTGTCGCTATTGATTAAAAATTGCCAAGCAACATTGACACTAAATAGCGAGGTTTTGACGTATCCTTGGACATTAACTTCAGTTTCTCCCGTTTCTCGCTGTTGTTGGTTGCCTTTTTGGGGAAACAGTTTCATCCCAACGGCTTCAGTGCTTAAATATTGCGCGATCGCGCTCACGCCCTGGATCGGTTCTTCTAAAGGAGGATGAAGTTCTCCATGTTCGCTGAATAAATGGGCAGTTGCCTTAAAATCCTGAGCATTGAGCCTGTTAAAGTAATGGTCAACTGCAGGATGATCGATGCCTTCAATGGCAAGGGGTTGAGAAGAAAGGGAGGCAGTAGAGTTCATAGGCGATTGATTTCGATAGAATTAAGCGTTCAAGACTTGCTTCCGATAGACACTAGAGAAAAATAAAAAGGATGCCAGTTCACCATTTGCTCTGACATCCGGCGCCACAGAGTTAAGGGCTAAGGAACGACCCTAGTTAACTGAACCGGAACCCTAAACGAGGGCATCAACTCCCATATCAACGACCATCCGACGCAGAACCGTAATTTGTTGATTAAACTCTAACCATTCGACTTTGGCAACCAATTGCGTTACCGGTTTTGACATTTGATGGCCAGTAGGCATGGGGATAACAATGCCTTCTTCCATCCATTGCGCTAAACGATACCAGAAAGCGAGTTTTGTATTGGCGCTGAGAACCCCATAGGCGCGGGTAGCAGGGGTGTTAACATGTTCCACCAGGTTGCGCATAAACTCAAGTTGTTCCTGGTGACTCATTTCTTTGACCTGGTTCAGCAACCCTTCTGCGAGTTGTAAGCGCGCAGAACCAGGGGCAGCAGGCGTAATCGATTTGCCGACTTGCACATAGATGTACCAAAGCGCAGCGAGTTGATCATCGGTGCTGAGTTGTTGGAATTGTTGGATTGTAGCGTCAACCGGCCCAACTGAGGTGGAAGCGGCGGGGTTGGTGTTAATGTTAGTCGTAACCATAGATCAATCCTTTAATTAACGAAGGTCCGTGAAGATGTCTTATTTACATTATGTAAATTTTTATTACTGGATGCAACAAAATGTAAATAAAAATGCTAAATATCAACCATAAGGATTACAGGGGGAACGCAGAAAAAATTTAGACCAAATCCCTAGGATGGGGAGATGGCAAGAAACCTCACTAACAAGTCGGTCACTGATTTACCAAGATTGCTCTCTAACCTAGGTTCCCCCTTGCTGGTTACGGCAGCCAAGGATATTGACGAAAATTGGGTTTCCGTTTTTCCAAAAAGGCTTGTTTGCCCTCGCTTCCTTCTTCTGTCATGTAGTAAAGCAACGTGGCGTTGCCGGCTAGTTCTTGTAATCCCGCTTGCCCATCGCAGTCGGCGTTAAACGCTGCTTTCAAGCAACGAATCGCCGTGGGGCTTTTATCTAAAATTTCATTAGCCCAATTGATGCCTTCTGCTTCTAATTGGTCTACCGGAACCACCGTATTCACCAATCCCATGTCCAATGCCTGTTGGGCACTATATTGACGACAGAGAAACCAAATTTCTCTCGCTTTTTTCTGTCCAACAATGCGCGCGAGATAACTGGCACCAAACCCGCCATCAAAACTGCCGACTTTTGGCCCAGTTTGTCCAAAAACAGCATTGTCAGCAGCAATCGTGAGATCGCAAACCAAGTGCAACACATGACCGCCGCCAATGGCATAACCAGCTACCAGCGCAATGACGACTTTCGGTAACGACCGAATGGCCCGTTGTAAATCCAAGACATTCAGCCGAGGGGTTCCCTCATCATCCACATAACCCGCTTTGCCCCGGACACTTTGGTCTCCCCCGGAACAAAAGGCATATTTGCCATCGGTATGGGGACCGGCACCCGTTAATAAAACCACGCCAATGCTGGTATCTTCCCGGATATGAGCCAAGGCATCATAAAGTTCGACAACCGTTTTGGGGCGAAAGGCATTGCGTTTATGAGGCCGATTAATAGTGAGTTTAGCAATTCCTTCTGCTTGTTGGTAAAGGATATCTTCGTATTGTTTCGCCGTTTGCCAGTTAATTGCCATGGGTGATTCGCGTTAATAAAATACTGAAAGGTTTACAGCGTCTTGTCCTCCCTTTCTCCCAGAGACTAGGAGCAACTGGAGTTCTAAGCCGTTCTAGGAAACTAGAATAATCAGCTTCTTAGCAAATTAACAAGATTCAAAGTGATGATTTTACGCTAATTATTTTTTGGAATTGCAAAACACATTGCGGGATTTAAATGAAAGCAATTGTTTTTAACAAAATTTAATTGTAAGGCGTTTGTTTCAATTTTCAATAATACTTTATATTTTTTGATTATCAATTTGCTCTGAAACTCGTTATCCTAAAAAGGAAAGGTTAGTTTGGAGCCACGGAAAATGGACATACTTTCTCACCAAAAGCAAAACCCAACCCAGTGGTCAGTCGTGGTTTTTGTAACCCTTTGCTTCTGGTTAAGTACGAGTTTGGTATTGGATTTTGTGATTATCCCATCGCTCATGCAAGCTGGAATGATGAGTCAACCTGGCTTTGTTAGTGCCGGATATTCAATGTTTGGGATTTTTAATCATCTAGAATTGCTTTGCGCCGGCATTATTTTAACCGGAGTTTTAATTTTGAATAAAAATCATGTTTTCCCGAAAAACCAGCAACAATGGTCAGTTATCCTCGCCAGCGCTTTAGTGGGAATTGCTATTATCTGTAATTATATTTTGACCCCACAAATGAGCGGCTTAGGATTAGACTTAAATTGGTTTGATGCCAGTTCGGGAATGTCAGCAGAAATGATGGAACTCCATGCCGGTTATTGGGGATTGGAATTAATGAAATGGATCGCCGGCGGCATTCTTTTGGGATGGAGTTTTCGTGCTTGGAACCCACCAGAAACCAATTAAGCCAGTTAGTCTTCTTCGGCTTCCTCAAAAATTAGCAATTTGAGCGCAATAAGGGTAAATCCGATCGCGGCCATGGCTTTGAGCAACCGAGTGGGGAGAAGTTGAGCCACTCCTCCCCCGAGAATCACCCCGAGAAAACTAGCGGTTAAAAGCGCCACAATACTACCGAGGAACACAGCCGTGGGGAACTTGCTATTGCCGCCGAGCGCGATCGCGGCCAGTTGACTTTTGTCCCCAATTTCTGCAACAAACACCGTAACAAACGTTAATCCTAATAATTGCCAATCCATAAGTAATTGTTGTGAATTTCTCTTAATCTAAACGCCCTCAACGACATCTCCCAATAATAAAACGGCGATAATAAGTAATAGACCGGCAATGATTACTTCTAGCCGTTGTGGCGACAGACGTTTCGCCAACCATTGCCCTAATAGCACGCCAATTAAACTCGTGGCAATGAGGGCTAGGGCAGCCCCGAGAAACACCACAATCGGCGATCGCGATTCTGCCGTAATTAATAGCGTTGCTAACTGGGTTTTATCCCCAATTTCCGCCAAAAAAATGGTCACAAATGTGGAAGCAAAAACCGCAGAAAAACCTCTTTTAAAAAGACGAGCATTCGTTGATGATGGCGACGTGGAAACCGGATCGCGCTGTTTAATCACTGTTATAGAAGGTTATCCTCAAATGTCCTGCTATATTTTATCGTGATTAGTCTTCCCCATCATCAACCAGGTCTAAATAGCGGAGGATTTCCTCACTTTCCTCGCCATAAAGACTGGCAATATGATCGCAACAGCAGTCGATGGCAAACTCATTAAATTCGCTCGGCGGCACCCCATAGCGCTGTTCAAAATTTTCCGGGGTAACCCGGCAAAATGAGGGGCGTTGTTCATAAATGCCGCAAGTGCGCGTTTCTTTTTGATAATGGATACACCAGCCATCTGCGCCAACGAGACTGTAATACTGTTCCAATTCGCTGGGAGAGAGATAACTCTCTAATTCCGGGCGCTCGGAGGGGTTAAGATAACAACAAGCACCGCAGTGCGTCATACAGGACCAAGTTGCCATAAGTCTCCAGAATTGTCTTACTCGCTCAATAGCGCTTCGGCAAACTCATAACTGGAAAAGGGGCGTAAATCTTCAAGGCCTTCCCCTGCCCCCACAAAGCGAATGGGAAGATTGAGTTGCTTAGAAATGGCAAGGGCAACGCCCCCCTTAGAACTGCCATCCAGTTTCGTGAGAACGACACCGCTTAACCGGGCCACTTCGGCGAAGGCTTCCGCTTGTTTCAACCCATTTTGCCCTAAACTGGCATCAATGACCAGCAAGGATTCAATGTTGGCATCCGGGGCTTTTTTATCAATGACTTTCCGGATTTTGCCTAACTCTTCCATGAGGTTTTTCTTGTTTTGCAAGCGCCCGGCGGTATCCACTAATAGAAGTTCAGTGCCTTGACTTTGGGCTTTGCTGATGGAATCATACACCACGGCAGCTGGGTCGGTATTTTTGCCAATATTGGCGACTACTTCCGTATTGGCGCGATCGCCCCAGGCTTTAATTTGTTCCACTGCGGCCGCGCGAAAGGTATCAGCAGCAGCAATGAGACAATTGTAATCCGATTTTTGGCCGAGATGAGCCAATTTGCCAATGGTCGTGGTTTTTCCCGCCCCATTGACTCCCGTAATCAGCCAAATATTGAGTTGATTTTTTTCCGGGGCAAAGGTCACCGGGGTATTTTTGTCTTGGAAGGGCTTTTCGAGGATATCTTGAACAATTTCTTTTAAATACGCGATCGCGTCCTCTAACGGCAACGCTTCTTCCCGCATTTTGGCCTGTAAGGTTTCGATGATATAGTCAGTGGCTTCAATCCCCACATCCGCCTGCAATAGCAAGGCCTCAATTTCCATGACTGCATCGTCATTGAGAGGCCCTTTTCCTACTGCTGCTTTCAGCTGATTCAAAAAGTTACGGCGGGTTTTGCCCAGCCCTCTCCGCAACTGTTTGAGCCAACTAATCTCTTCCTCCGAGATTTGGTCGAAGTTTCGCCCTTGATTAGCCAAAACTTGGGCTGACCAGGCGGATTCTTCATCCTCGGCTAGGGTTTCGGTTTCGTCCCTGCCAGCTGATTCAGGGACTGTTGTTTCCGATTCCGAGGTCTCTTCAGTATCCTCGATCGCGTCCTCACCCTTGCTCCGGTCTTTTAATTTTTCCAATCCTCCCGACTTTTGCATCCAAGCTGGCGTTGCAGGGGGACTTGGATCAGGCGCGGTGTCATCATGGGTTGCGTCACTGGCAGTTTCCTCACTCGTCTCCTCGGTAACTGTTTCCTCGGCAACAGTTTCCTCGGGTTGCGATGCTGTTTGTTCACCAGAAGCAACCGAGGGAGACGATTGTTCTGTTTGTTCATCATTAAATTGACGACGAAACCAGTTAAAAACCATGACACCTCCAAGTTTTAATCATTAAGCGCGAACTGAGGACGAGGGCAACTCCAATTGTTTGCTAACCCGGCGCAAGACGCCATTAATAAACCGATACCCTTCCTCATCAGAATAGCGTTTTCCTAACTCTACTGCTTCATTAATCGCAATTTGGACTGGCGTTTCTAGGATAACCATTTCTGCGACCGCAATGCGCAATAAAGCGCGATCGATTTTCGCCAGGCGATCAAAATTCCAATCTACCAAAGCAGACCGAATTAGATCATCAATTCTTTGGCGATGCTCAACAATTGTTGTTAATAGTTGCACTGCATACCCTCGTACCTCTTCCTGATTGGCAATGGAAATAAATTCCGGTAAATCCACCGCATACCCCAACCGATTCATCGCCGTTTGCGTTAGTTCCACAGCATCGGAAATCATCGTTCTGGCACTATTGATAGTCGTCGCACGAGTTTCACTGCTCAGCAAACGATCGCGCCCTCGCGTTAATTCCTGGGCGGCATTTTCAATGGTCTCTTCGACTTCATGGGTAAGCGTCCGAACTGCAGCCAGTACAATGTTATGCAACTCCTGCTCAGAGATTTTTTCAGGATCTTTCCCCATTTGATTTTGACTCAAAAGGGCGAGTTCGCGGGCGACCCGACGTGGTTGTTTACGTTTCATCGTTCTTTCGTTAACTTAATCATTCGTTGTTCATTCTCCATTGTCCATTATCCTTATGGTTTCCCTTGCTCGTAAAAACCTTCTAGAAGATATTCCTCGTTTTCTGGTTGCCCAGGCCGGCATTTTATTTGCTGTCAGTTTAATTACGTTACAAACTGGTATTTTTATGGGGTTTAGTCAGTCAACCGTCAAGCTGATTAACAATTCTTCCGCCGACCTTTGGGTGACCTCGGAGGCCCTAGTGCAATTGGAACTGACCTTACCGATTCCCGTATCAGAACTGATTAAAGCTCGTAATGTGTCCGGCGTTGCCCGTGCCGAAGGACTCCTGTTTTCTGGGGCGCAATGGTATCCGCCTCAAGGACAAATGGCGCGAGTTCGAGTTCTTGGATTTGATCCCAGTGGTCAACTGTATCGCCCGCCAGAAATTGTCGAAGGTAGTCTCAAGGAACTCCACCAGCCCTATACAGTCATGATTAATACTACTGATCAGGATAGCTTGAATGTTTCAGAAACTGGTGTTGAGGTGCAGATGAATTCTTTACCGGCGAAAGTGGTGGGAATGACCCAAGGCAATGCCTCCATGATTTCGAATCCCTTTATCATGACTTCGCTTAAAAATGCCAATGCTTATTTAAATGCGGGACGAAGGTCACAAATTGAATGTCAGTTGCCGCAAGGATCATCGCAACTCCAATGTGTCAATCGGTTTGAGGAAATCGAAAAACCGGAAAATGCGCAACCGTCTAGTAAGCCTAGAGATTTAGTTGCTTCGGATCTCATTACCTTTATCTTAGTTAAAGCAGAACCCGAAGTGGAATTATCGACGCTAAAACAAAAACTCGAGCAAAATTTAACCCAAGTCACAGCCTATACTCAGCAAGAATTAATCGAGAAAACCAAAACTTATTGGCAACAGCGAACCGGCATTGGTTTTATTCTAGGCTTAGGCGCTGTGGTCGGGGTAATTGTTGGCGTTGTGGTTGTCAGCCAGATTTTGTATTCTTCGGTTTCCGATCATCTCAAAGAATTTGGAACACTCAAAGCAATGGGAGCTTCGGCGGGAATGATTTATCGGGTAATTATTGAACAGGCGTTATGGATGGCCGTTTTAGGTTATTTACCGGCCATGATAATCTGTTTCGGACTGGCTTATGTCATTAACAATAGTCAGGGGCTATTGTTAGTTATTAGCGCCGAAAGCGCGATCGCGATCTTTGTGGTAACCATTATCATGTGTATAGGTTCCGCAATTTTTGCGATTCAAAAAGTGAACCGAGTTGATCCAGCCATTGTGTTTAAAGCGTAGTCGCTAGTTTAGTTATTGTGTTATTTAAAAGTTCCCCGCGATCCAATTCTGATGCCCAGTCTGCGTCGCAAACTTCCATCTGCGCTGAACACATTACCATGTTCTTTCAGTCCGGGCGACAAGAAATCCCCATTCTCAAGGATTTGAACTGGGAAGCGAAGCGGGGAAGCATTGAATTGTTGATGGGGCCTTCCGGTTCTGGGAAAACCACCTTTTTGTCCATTCTCGCTGGTTTACTCACGCCCACGGAAGGCAACGTTTATTTATTAGGCCAAGAAATTACCAAACTTTCCCGTAAAAAACGGACTGCCTTTCGCCGTCAACATATTGGCTTTATTTTTCAAAACTTTAATTTATTTCCAGCACTAACCGCAGCGGAAAATGTGGAAATTATCCTCAATATCAAAGGTCTCCAAGGGAAACAAGCCCGCTATGAAGCCCAATTGTTATTAGAACAAGTCGGATTGGAACTATACGGCAACCAAAAGCCCAGAGACTTATCAGGGGGGCAAAAACAACGGGTTGCCATTGCCCGTGCCCTCGCCGGAAGTCCGCCGCTGATTATGGCAGATGAACCCACCGCTGCCCTCGATTCTCAAAGCGGTCACCGCATTACCGAATTGCTGCGTCAGTTAGCAAAAGATAAAGGGTGTACGGTTTTAATTGTTACCCATGACCCCAGAATTCAAGACATGGCCGATCACATAACGTATTTAGAAGATGGACATCTAAAACCCACAAATTGAA
>JBDGQV010000092.1:0-4977 GCA_042218725.1 Halothece sp.
CTTCTGGGTTAATCTCAACTTGATCAATAGATTGTATCACTTCAGAAGCAGTTTTTAAGCTATGACTGGCATCCTCATAAAGTTGTTGATTTTGCTCTTGAATTTCTGATATTTTGACCAGTGCTTTATATAAACATTGAACTTGATTTAAATCTTGCTTTTTAACATCAATGGAAAAATCTTTATTATTAATTTTGAAGTTGATTTCAATATCAGTATCAATCCAACCTGCCGTTTCCATGTAAATATTGCTAATTGGATTAACGCGATAAGGATAACGACGTAATAAACTTGGCTCTTCTAGAATGACTCTGACAGTTTAATAAAAATCAGAGGATAAAATTCAAGAGAGCTTCTACTTAAGATGAAAAATAATGTGTCACTGTATAGTATCACCTTTAACTTGCTTGCAATAGCAAGGTTTTAATTTCATGAGGATGGAGATGCACAGAAACCTGATTATCGCTGATAACTGTCTGAGTGTCCTCGTTCCAATGTTCTAACAAGTTTGTTTCACAATAGGAACCCACACCAACTCCTAAATTAACTGTTGCTTCCTGTTCTTGTTCAGTTTCGTTATATAAACGCAACACTAAAGTTCCCGGTTCCTCGCCTGGTTTCAAGGCCGATAAAATAATGGCAGGATTATCGATCGCGCACAGGGATCCATAACGGGATAAGTTTCCTCTACTTGGAATATAAGGCAAATAAGGCATTTCTCTTACCCAAGCCGGGTGGGCAAACTCTCGGGCATAACGGATAATAGTTTGTTGATCCAAAGGCGCGATGCCATAAGCGAGTTCGGCATTCATTTCCCGTTGACACTGGGCGCCAGGCGTCGGAACAGAAGGCCCCGCTTGACAGGGGCGAATGCGGCCTTTCCCCACAGAGAGATAGCCCACAGCGCGAAGCAAGGTAATAGCCACTTGATCGCCCACAACTTCATATTCGGGTAAACCGCGATTGGCAACCCACACTTGATAATTGTCGCCTGGAAAGAGAACAAAGTCGCCTTGGTGATGCGTGGGATAGTCTAATTCTCCGGGATAGGTTTGGTAGCGTTGGGGATGGCTTTCCGGTGTGCGCAAGTCAGGTTTCTCGCGGGGAACCAGCCGAAAATGCCCATCGGCAAGAGATTGATTGGTGGAAAAACCGATAGGAAGCAGGGCGCGTATACGTGCATTCTCCACCGTATTTTCGTAGTTTATTGCTATGCCAACGGAGGCATGGGGGGTTAGGGTGAGATCAACGGTAAATTTAAGCGTATCTTCGCCAAAAACGCCTGTCTCTGCCCTGTAGCCTTGGGGAACAGTAAGCGAATAGGTAAGCTGTAAGGTATCGGTTTTGTGGCGATAGACGGTTGCCGTTTCTAACGCAGCTAACCTGGGTTCAAATTCGGGAACCGGGCTAAAGGAGTAAGTGTCCCCAGCATCGGGTTGATACTCTAATTGCAGAAAGTCTGAGAAGGTCGTGTTGGTTGTTTTTTCGGTGAGCGTAACGCGATTGTCAGCAACTGCCACTCGATAGCGTTCATTTTCTAGAACTAAGTCTTGATCAGGCGTTGTTTCCGGTAAAGACTGAGTGGTCTGGTAAACATGAACCAATTGATAACCCAACGGCGGCACCGTTACCGTAAACTGAATATCGTAGCGTCTGCCCCAAGTGGTTTCTAGGTAGCGCGATCGCGCCCTGGGGGCTTCTGTATTCAGGACATTCATTGTAATCGCATTTCCCTGCCCATCACAACCGGCTAAGGCAAGGGGAGGCAACGGTTCCCCCCATTCGCCATCAGGATTGGGGAAATAGATGGTTGTTTCGACGGTGTAAATTGCTTCCCAAGGGTGGGGATTCCAAACAAAAACATCGCTGGTGTAGTCTCCCGTTTGCTGTGGCGGAACAAATCCCTGTTTCAACAAGGTTTCCAACTGTTCTACTAACACTGCTTCCCCAATCTGTTCAATTTGACGGAAACGATATTCGCCATCTTCGTGAACGCCATCTACACTGCAACCGCAAATATCATCATGGGGATGGTTTTTCAGCAACAACCGCCAAGCATGATGCAAAAACGGACGGGCATCATTGCCCCAACCCAAAGCATCTAACCACGCACTCATGGGTTCGGCATAACTTGACAATAACCGTTGCGCGATATGATTCTGCTGTTTCAGATACATCCGTGTGGAGTAAACACTGGCGAGGATAGGTTGATCCGCATTGCCGATTAAATCTCCCTGATACGTTTGATGAGGTTGGTTTTCCGCTTTAATGGCTTCCACAAATTCCGGAATCGTGCCTTGGGTTAATTCAATCCCGTCTAACCGGTCATTTAGCTGGGTTAATACCGTGGGAATTTCCTTTTGTACCGGCATATGATCAAAGCCATTACTGAGTAAGACGGTTTCTTCTGCTTGCAACGGCAACATGGTGTCTAACACTTGTTCCACTTGTTGTTGGGCGAGATCTAGACTTGCCGTATCCCCTTCAAACCGGCCAAACACGCTATTGTGACCTAATGACCCGGCGGGAAAATATCCTTCCCGTTCATAAATGGCTAAAACGGTGGAACCATCCGGCGCTTGCCAATTAAAAATTGCGCCGTGGCTGTCTTTCGTTTCGGCATCCAACCCCCGCATAAACAAGTAATTATCAATTTCAAATCCTTGTAAAATTTGGGGCATCTGGGCAAAATGACCGAAGGGATCCGGCAAATACCCCACTGCCATATAATTGCCAAATTCTTGACACCAATTGCGACCTTCTTGTAAGTTTCGAATGACCGCTTCGCCACTGACTAAAAATAAATCGGGCATGGTGTACCAAGGGCCAATTAAAATCCGTCCCGACTGAATTAATTGTTTCAGACGAGATTTTTGATCCGGGCGAATTTCCAGATAATCTTCTAATAAAATCGTTTGGCCATCTAGAGTAAAGGCGCGAAAATTTACGTCGCTTTCTAAAACAGTTATTAGTTCATCAATCATCCGCACCAGCCGATGACGAAAAGATTGAAACGGTAAATACCAAGCGCGATCCCAGTGCGTGTGAGAAACAATAATGCCTTGAATTGTTTTGGTTTGAGATTGTTTTTTTAAATTGTTAGTTGTCTTCATTATTAATTACTTGGATCAATTTAGATACACATCATTTTTAATTAAGAATTGATTTAATTAGCATTATAAAAATAATACTTAATCTATTTTTTGGAATGAATTAGTTTCTGATAGTAGATTTTTTATAAAAAAGGACTTGCTTGAATCACTGAAAGTAAAATCCAAAGACTTAAACTGGTTATACCAATAATAATCAACCCTAATCCCACAAGTAAAGCAATTAAAAATAACCAATCGGCTTTTTCCCGAGTTTCAGCAGAAGCAAGTTGTTGTTCCAGTAAACTTTGATTCTTGGCATTGGCTTTCCAAAACACATCAAAAATATCGCCCAATCCGGGAATTAATCCGATAATGGTTTCTAAAATAACATTGAAAAACATCCGAATTAGTGTTGCCCGAGATGCCCCTAAACGCGCTCCTTCAAAAATAATGTATCCTGATAAAAAAGCCCCTAAATAGTCTCCCATGCCGGGAAATAAGCCAAGCAAAGGGTCAACGCCCACCCGGTAAGATGTGCCTGGAACGGTAACAGCATTATCTAAAAACTGGCTCAAACGACGCACTCGGGTGAATGCGGGGTCACGTTTGGTAGAATCATTTTCTTGCATATTGACGCAATTCCTTTATCCTTTGATATAATTTATAAGGACTTACATGATGGCGGCATAGCCAAGCGGTAAGGCAGGGGCCTGCAAAGCCTTTATTCCCCAGTTCGAATCTGGGTGCCGCCTTTTTCAACTTCTACCAAAGAGTGGTTTTAAGGAAGTACAATTTGGAATTCAGCTTTTATTCTAATCCCGTAACTTCCCCATCACCAGATATAACTTCCCCAATATCATAAGCATTAATTTGTTGCTTCTTCAGAAAAGTGGTTATTTCCTCAGCAACAGTCGGCGGAACAATCAAAACAAATCCGATCCCCATATTGAAGGTGTCATAAAGCGTTTCCACACTTAAATCTCCCTGTTGGGCTAACCAAGAGAAAATGGGAGGGATGGACCAACTTCCGGGATTGAGATGTACGGATTGATCTTTGCCTAAACTCCGAGGCAGATTTTCAGGAAGTCCACCGCCAGTAATGTGTGCCATACCATGAATTTCATAGCCGTTGCGAATTGCTTCTAATACCGGTTGCACGTAAATCTGAGTTGGCGTGAGTGCAACTTCTCCTAGGGTTTTTTCCCCTAATTCGGGAAACGTTGCTGACCAATCGATGCCTTGATCGGCAACAATTTTACG
Source organism: Halothece sp. (assembly GCA_042218725.1). Classification (GTDB taxonomy): domain Bacteria; phylum Cyanobacteriota; class Cyanobacteriia; order Cyanobacteriales; family Rubidibacteraceae; genus Halothece. The sequence continues at coordinate 4,353 of JBDGQV010000092.1, forward strand.
AACCAGACTAAAGCCATTGCTGTGTATCCCTTGACTGGCTAACCCGATCGCGCGATCGCCTACTTCTACCTGGGAACCATCTAATAAACGGCTTTTCTCCACAATTCCCACACAAAATCCGGCTAAATCATATTCTCCTTCCTGATAAAACCCCGGCATTTCAGCAGTTTCTCCCCCTAATAGGGCGCAACCGCTGGCTTCACAACCGGCACTAATCCCTTCCACTACCGCTTGTAATTGTTCTGGTTCTAACTTGCCCGTCGCAATATAGTCGAGGAAAAATAAGGGTTCTGCACCACAGGTCAGAATATCATTGACACACATCGCTACTAAATCAACCCCGATAGTATTATGCTGATTTAGCATATGAGCCAATTTGAGCTTGGTACCAACCCCATCAGTACCTGACACCAAAACGGGTTCCGTGTAACCTGTGGGTAACTGAAAATAGCCGCCAAAGCCTCCTAACCCACCTAAAACTTCTGGACGATGCGTTTTCTGGACTAAGTTACTGATTTGCTCTACAAATGAGCGTCCTGCTTCGAGATCAACTCCTGCTTGTTGATAATCCATATGCGAAACCTCCTTAGTTATCTTGTCTCCAATTTACTTAACCTTTACTTTA
>JBDGQV010000093.1:0-11194 GCA_042218725.1 Halothece sp.
ATTATATTCTGCTAGAGACGTGTTTAAAGGTCGCAACGGCTGTGGAGAACAAGACTCTAATTTCGCTAATGTTTCCGAATCTCCTGTAGCAAACAGCGTTACTTCATGACCTCGTCGAACCAATTCATCAGTGAGTAAACTAACAACTAATTCCGTCCCGCCATAAGTAGGAGGGGGAACTTTTTCCCATAGAGGGGCAATTTGCGCAATTCGCATCACAAACCTCCTGAAACGAAAAAGAAAATGGTTGCAAGCAGTTCGTTATTTAGTTTTAGATTTGTTTAATATTTTCAATTCTAATACTACTGCAATTTGATTGACGTCCTCTCGGGTAACTTCCTCCATGTGAGGTGAGGAAAACCGATCTCAATGAGATTCCAGTTCAAAAATTAAAACCGCCTTTCTCAAGGATCGAGAGGCGGTTTGCTGATTCGGCTTAGGAATTCCTGAGGAGAACTTAACACTTCAAGCAGTTAATTCTCCCTTGTCAAATCTGGATTCTCTATCGTTTCTAACTCAGTTGAAAACATGTGTGGCAATTTTTAAATAAAGCATCTACCTCATTAATCCAAAACTTGCTATAAATAAAGCTTTTTAAACCCAACCAGCACTTAAAATAATGGTACTGCTAATAAAAACTAACCCTAACGCCCAAGTAATCCGATTGAGGGTTTTTTCAGCAGTTTTTGTACTGGTAAAAAGCTCGGCTTGACCGCTCAATCCCCCTAAGCCATCACTTTTGGGAGAATGAAGGAGCACGAGAACAATTAATAAAATTGCCGAAGCAATCGAAATGATTTCTACTAGTTGATCAATTGTCATTTTCGTTTCTTCTTTAAAGGTATAGCTTCTACGATATCAAACCCTACAGGGAAATATCTACTGGGGTGCGATTCTGTTTGACTTGAATGTCGCTGCTTGCAATTAAGGACTGGCCTGTCATTTCTTCCGGTTGCGGGAGTTGCAAAATTTCTAAAATGGTTGGCGCTAAATCGGCTAGGCAACCTCCTTCTCGGAGTTGGGCTTCCCCTCCATGTCCCGGAATTTTCCGTTTTTCTCCTTCCACTAACAAGAAGGGAACTAAATTGTTAGTATGGGCAGTCCAAGGATTGCCGTTGTCGTCTGCCATATATTCGGAGTTGCCATGATCGGCAGTAATCAAGGTCGTACCTCCGACTTTACTAATGCTTTCCAAGAGTTGTCCTAAACAACGGTCAACGGTTTCAATGGCAGTAATGGCCGCGTCTAAGTTGCCCGTATGACCCACCATATCCGGGTTTGCATAGTTGATTACAACCAGAGAATACACTTGTTTTTCAACGGCTGCACAAGCAACTTCCGTAACGGCTTCTGCAGACATCGCCGGAGCTTGATCATAAGTGGCAACTAAGGGGCTATCAATGAGTTTGCGATCTTCCCCTGGAAAGGGCGTTTCTTCGCCGCCATTGAAAAAGTAAGTGACGTGAGGATATTTTTCAGTTTCGGCAGTGCGGAACTGTTGCAATCCTTCTTTGGCAATTACTTCCCCTAGAATATTGGTTAAGTTTTGGGGTTTAAAAGCCACATCTACCGGTAAGGTTGTGTCATATTGAGTAAAGGTGGCAAAGTGAAGCGGTTGGATTTGTTCCCGTTCAAAGCCGTCAAAATCGGAACTAACAAAGGCTGCTGTTAGTTGTCGGGCGCGATCGGGACGGAAGTTGAAAAAGATTACGCCGTCTCCTGCTTCTACCCCCCCAGAAGCAATGCGAGTGGGGGGAATAAATTCATCCGTCACTCCCAAGTCATAATGCTGTTGTAGAACTTCTGTGGGGGAAGTTTCGTTTTCACAGTCTTTTTCACAAATGACGTCGTAGGCTTTTTGGATGCGTTCCCAGCGACGATCGCGATCCATAGCATAATAGCGACCGCTAACGGTAACAATGCGCCCAATTCCTACTTGTTCGGTGTATTCTTGAACTTGTTGGAGGGCAGCTATGCCATCAGTGGGATTGGTATCGCGCCCATCAGTGAAGGCATGAATGCAAACTTCTTCAATTCCTTGGGCTTTAGCAAGTTTCAATAAACCCAGCAGATGCGAAATATGGGAATGAACGCCACCTGCCGAACATAAACCCATCAGGTGCAGTTTTCCTTGACTGGCTTTGACGTTTTGGCAAGTCTGGACTAGAACTGGGTTCTCCAAAATTGAACCATCTTCCACAGCATCGCTAATGCGAACTAGTTCCTGCGGTACGATTCGCCCAGCACCAATATTGAGATGGCCGACTTCTGAGTTCCCCATTTGTCCCTCAGGCAGGCCAACTGCTTTCCCCGACGCTTGCAACTGTGTCAAGGGATAGACTTCTCTTAAGCTGTTCATAACGGGCGTATTCGCCTGCGCGATCGCGTTTGCGTCTTCACTCTGGCGTTCACCCCAACCGTCAAGGATCACTAGCACCACAGGGGCAATCGGTGCATGTGTCATAGGCTTTTCTCTACTTTTGCGCGTTTCACCGACATGATACTATCACTCTTGATCGCACTGCATGCTTTACTGGATGGCTCCTACCGTTGTCGGTTTGGATGTGAAGGCATTTATCATTGATCCCCGATATGATGTCATCCAAGTGAGACGATCAAGCCTGATTTGATCATTTTGTGATATTTTACTTTAATTTTGCAATTTTACCGCAATTTTACCATTATTCGGATTTTTCCGTTAATTCAGCTAAACGTTCTTGCTGATCTTGGGCAATACAGGCTTGGATGACTTCTTCTAAGTCTCCCTCTAATAGAGCTTCTAAATTAAAGTTTTCGCCCAAACGATGGTCTGTTACGCGGTTATCTTTATAGTTATAAGTTCGAATTTTTTCAGAACGGGCGCCAGTACCGACTTGCGAGCGGCGCATGGACGTAACGGACTCGTTTTGTTCCCGCAGTTTCATTTCATATAATTTGGCTCGCAAAATCTGCATTGCCCGTTCCCGGTTTTGCAATTGCGAGCGTTCTTGGGTGCAGAAAATCCGAATGCCAAGGGGTTTATACAATAAGTCCACTGCTGTTTCGACTTTGTTAACATTTTGTCCCCCGGCACCGCCAGAACGTGCTGTGCCCATTTCCACATCTTTGGGATCAATTTCCACCTCCACATCATCTACTTCCGGCATAATAGCCACAGTTGCGGTGGAAGTATGAACGCGTCCGCCAGCTTCAGTCGCCGGAACGCGTTGCACCCGATGGACCCCAGCTTCGAATTTCAGCTTACTATAAACGCGATCGCCTTTAATTTCTAAAATAGCCTCTTTAAAGCCACCGGTTTCTGAGAGAGACTCGCTAGCCAGATCAATACTCCAGCCTTGACTTTCCGCATAACGGGAATACATCCTCACTAAATCGCCCACCCATAAGCAGGCTTCATCGCCTCCTGTGCCAGCGCGAATCTCCAACATGATGTTTTTCTCATCATTGGGATCGCGCGGCAACAACAGGAGTTTCAAGCGATGTTCCAGTTGTTCAAGTTTGTCTTCCAACTCCTGCACTTCGGAAGACGCCAGTTCTTGCATCTGGGGATCGCCCTTGGCTTCCTTATAGACTTCTTGCGCTTCTTCTAAGTCTTTTTGGGTTTGCTTCCACTGATTATAGGTTTGTACCGTTTCTTCCAGAGAAGAGCGGGCTTTTGCCACCCGTTGCAATTCTTCTGGATCAGTGGCAATATCGGGATCGCCCAAACGACGTGTTAGCTCGTTGTAGGTTTCTTCTACTGAGCGCAGTTTTTCCAGGACGTAGGATTCAGCCATCAGGTTAATTAGTAATATATAACAGGTTTTCGCTGCCAGATGAAGAGATGAAAAACAAAAAGCGATGATCGCAAGTTAGGCATTAATGCATGAGGCAATCAATGTTATTCCTGATTTTCGTTATTTTGTGAGCGATCATCAAACATGCCGTATTTCCGTAGGAAGCGGTCAACTCGCCCTTCCGTGTCAATAATTTTCTGGTTTCCAGTATAAAAGGGATGATTGCCAGACCAAACGTCAACGTGAAGTTCCGGTTGCGTTGCCCCAACGGTCATGACCACTTCCCCATTACAAATGACTTTTGCCTCTGGATACCATTCGGGATGAATGCCGTCTTTTGCCATGATTCCCTCCTTAGTTTAATTATTTACAAATCGAGAGAGCAAGTGATAATGCTCTCTTTTGTTTCATTTTAGCGTTTTGAGTATTGAGGAGATTTTCTGGCTTTCCGTAAGCCATATTTCTTCCGTTCTTTCGAGCGAGGATCCCGAGTCAGATAGCCTTCAATTTTCAAAGGAGAGCGATTTTCGGGATCCAGTTTGCATAAAGCCCTTGCTACGCCTAAACGTACCGCTTCTGCTTGTCCAGTCAAGCCGCCGCCCTGGGCATTGACCAGAACATCATAATCATTTTCTAAGCCCAAAGTTTCCAACGGGGCTTTAATAGCAGCAATGTGCTTAGGATCGTAGTTGAAATAGTCCTGGCCGCTGCGGGAATTAATGTTGATTTCACCATTACCGGGAACTAGACGAACTCTGGCCGTTGAGCTTTTACGGCGGCCTGTTCCCCAATAGACGACGCGATTGTTATCAGTAGCTTGCATCAGATAATCTCCTTAACGTGAGTGAGACAGCATAATTCGACTCATTAAACGGTAATTTCTACCGGTTTTTGAGCTTGATGGGGATGTTCTGGGCCAGCATAGACTTTTAGTTTATTAAACAGTTGCCGACCTAACCGATTCTTGGGAAGCATTCCTTTTACCGCTTGTTCAATAATGCGTTCGGGAATTCTCTGTTGAAGTTGATTAAAGCTTTCAGTTTTCATCCCGCCCGGTCGTTGGGAATGGCGGAAGTAGAGTTTTTCATTCGGTTTATTACCGCTAATGGTCACTTTTTCCGCATTAATAACAATGACAAAGTCACCGGTATCCATATGAGGGGTAAAATGGGGTTTATTTTTACCGCGAATGATTTTGGCAATTTCACTGGCAAGACGACCGATGCGATAACCGCTAGCATCGATGACGTACCATTGTCTTTCGTGGGTTTCTGCGTTCGGTAAGGGAGTTTTATTTAGTGTCATAGCGATTTTGCTGTATTAAAGTAAAAATGAGGTTGACTGTCAAACCAAATGGATTTTGGAAAGGGAAAGTGATCATATCCCACACTCAACAGACAAAGCCCTTTCGCCGGGGCGGCATATTTCACGCGATCGCGCTGTTTTTGAGTCCAAATCTCAGAAAAGGTCTCTAAAGTAACATCTCCAATGCCAACTTTGGCCAGCAACCCGACCAATAAGCGCACCATGCCATATAAGAAGCCATCAGCTTGGATTTCAATTTCCACAAAGGGATCATTGCGGATGCACTGTACATCCTGGACATGGACCCAAGTGTGCGCTCGGGCAGAACCAGCGCGACAAAACGCCGCTAGATCATGATACCCCAACAAAGCGTTTAATGCAGTTGCCATTTTGCCCACCTCTAGGGGAGCATAGTAATAGTGCCAACTAAAGGGCGCAACAAATAAATTTGGGGTAGCAGCGGTATATAAGGTATACCGATAACGGCGCCAACTTGCCGAAAAACGGGCATGCCAATTTTTTGGCACTTCTGCTGATGCTCGAATCAGAATATCCTGAGGTAAGTGATTGTTCAGGATAGTAGCAAATTTTTCCCCTGGAATCGGGCTTGTGACATCAAAGTGAGCCGTTTGGGCCGCAGCATGAACCCCACTATCAGTGCGCCCTGCTCCATGGAGCGGAATCCATTTTCCGGAAGCATCAGGCGCGATCGTTTGATTGATAGCCCGTTCAATTTCTTCTTGGACGGTTCGGTAATAAGGTTGGCGTTGCCAGCCATAAAAGCCAGTTCCCAGGTATTGAATCACCAGGGCAACGCGTTTGGTTCTGGCTGACTGACTCGCCAATATTCCTCCATTATTAAACTAATTCAATCACAGCCATTTCTGCATTATCCCCGCGTCGGCGTACGGTTCTTGAAACACGGGTATATCCCCCATTACGGTCTCCATATCGCTCTTGTACATTTTCAAACAAGGCATGAACCAAGTTTTTATCGTATAAATAACCCAGAGCTTGTCGGCGGGCAGCCAAAGATCCATCCTTAGCAAGGGTGATAATTTTTTCCACTTCCGAACGAACCGCTTTAGCACGGGTCTTGGTGGTTTTAATTTGCCCGTGTCGAATTAGTTCCGTCGCTAAAGAGCGTAATAATGCTTTGCGCTGGTCGGCAGCGCGACCTAGTTTTTTCACACGACGACAATGACGCATAAATTCAGCCTCCTTTTCACTGATCGTGGGTAATGTAAACGTTGGACAAACGTAATTTAACTGGCAGCAGATTTTTCTTGAGGAAGTGTAATGCCTAAGCGTTTTTGTAACGCTTCTACTACTTCTTCCGCCGATTTTTGCCCAAAATTCTTAATTTCTAAGAGGTCTTCATGGGTATAATCTAGTAAATCGGCAACTGAGTTGATTTGAGCCCGTTTTAGGCAATTATAAGCTCGCACCGACAGTTGTAATTCTTCAATGGGAATTTGTCCATTCGGATCTTCCTCTTCTTGTTGCTCTTCCTGAGAGGGCTGGATATTTAAATCCCCTAGCGGATGGAATAATCCCACAAGAATTGTGGCGGCTTGGGAGAGAGCTTCATCGGGCTGAATACTGCCGTTGGTAGTAATTTCTAAAATTAAACGATCTTTGCCAATCCCTTCCTCAAAATGAGTTTCTTCCACGTCGTATTTCACTTTCGACACTGGCATAAAGACAGCATCAATTTGTAGAAAATCTAAGGAACTTACATCTTCTTTTTCTTGATCAACCATGCGATAGCCAGTGCCGCGTTCGATGCGAATTTCTAGCTCCAGCTTCGCGCCATCGGCTAAGGTTGCCACATACTGACTGGGATCAACTACCTCAACTTCTGATGGCAAATTAAACTCCCCAGCGGTTACGGTAGCCGGCCCCGTTGCCACTAAGCGGGCAATATGAGGTCCGGGAGAGTAACTCCGGAAGACAAGCTCTTTCAGATTCAGTAGAATTTCTAAGACATCTTCCCTAACCCCTGGTACCGTCGCAAATTCATGAGTAACTCCAGCAATGCGAGCGGCGGTAACCGCCGTTCCTTCTAAATTTGATAACAAAACCCGTCTGAGAGCATTCCCCACTGTAATGCCTTGACCCCGCTCTAACGGTTCCAAGACAAATTTACTATATTGGTTTTGTGTTTTAGGATCAGTTTTGGATTCGACACAATCGACAGTAAAGTCTTTTAGCTGCGCCACAGAGCAACCTCCCTTTATCTTGACCAATGAGGACAAATCACGCCAGAATTAAATTCTGCAGTAATTTGCGACCCGACACAAATAGCTGAGAAACTTAGATTTGTGTGTGTTTTTATGTTGGTTGGCACTTTGACAACAAACGCCTAGATTCCAGCTTGAGCTTGAATCGTTAGCAGATTGAATTCAAAGCCACCACCGTCCCTAGAATTCGATCTGGTGTCGTTTTGTGAACGGTACTATCTTGTTGTTTTAGGTAAGTGTAACGCTCCACCTTACTCCTAGGAGAGCGTTTATGAGGAGATATTGGGTTCAACCACTCTCCTTATCCCTTGTTGAACCTTAGCTTCCAAGCTTAGACAATACCAGCAGGTTCAATTTCTGAAGTTGATGGATTCGGTTGGGGAGACCGAATGGGTCTGGATTGTCTTAGACGCGGCGCCGTTTTGGAGGACGACACCCATTGTGGGGAATCGGGGTAACATCACGAATTAAGGTGATTTCTAAACCGGCTCCTTGCAAAGCGCGAATCGCTGTTTCTCGACCCGCTCCGGGACCGCTTACCATGACTTCCACTTGACGCATCCCTTGTTCGGTAGCTCGCCGCGCTGCTTGGTCAGCCGCCGTTTGCGCCGCAAAAGGAGTTCCTTTTTTGGCTCCTTTGAAACCGCTAGAACCGGCAGAAGCCCAAGAAATGACGTCGCCTTTCGTATCAGCAATAGTAACTAGGGTATTATTAAAGGTGGATTGAATGTTAGCAACGCCATTGGGCACATTACGTTTCGTTTTTTTGGAAGAACCTTTTCTTGTTTGTCGCGCCATATTTCGTTTCTATGTCAGTTACTACAGGTTAGGGATAGATAGTGGGCAAATGTCAACTTATTATTTTTTACCTTGGGGTTTGCTTTTAGCAGCGCCAGCGTTTCTGCCCCGACGAGTTTCGGCATTGGTACGAGTCCGCTGACCGCGTACTGGCAATCCTGACCGATGACGACGGCCGCGATAAGTACCAATATCTACTAGACGCTTAATATTCATATTTTCTAGGCGTCGCAAGTCCCCTTCTACTTGGTAATTTTCCTCGATATAGGAGCGAAGGGTCGTTTCCTCGTTGAGATCGAGGTCTTTGACTCGCTTATCGGGATTCAGGTTGGTTGCGGCTAAAATTTCTTGGGAACGAGATACCCCAATCCCATAAATGTAAGTCAGGGCAATTTCAACCCGCTTATCTCGTGGAATATCGACTCCTGCAATCCGTGTCACGTTGCTCTCCCTAGTTTTTTCTGTTTTCTGCTACGATTTGGATAATTGCGTTTTATCCTTGACGTTGTTTATGCTTAGGATTGGAGCAGATGACCATTACTCGCCCTCGGCGGCGAATAACTCGGCACCGCTCACAAATTTTTCCGACTGAAGGCCGTACTTTCATAACTCTTTTGTTTACGCTACAAGCTCATTACTATATCACGTTTATAACATTTTTGTCAATTTTTATGTTACTTTTTACGGAGACGATAAGTAATTCGTCCTTTGGTTAAGTCATAGGGAGTTAATTCCACCTTCACTTTATCTCCTGGTAAAATTTTGATATAGTTACGGCGAATTTTTCCGGAAATGTGGGCTAAAACATTATAGCCATTTTCTAAATCTACCCGAAACATTGCATTTGGCAAGGACTCAGTGACTGTCCCTTCCATTTCAATTAAATCTTGTTTAGACATATTTGGTTTGTTTTCTCCTTAACCGAACGTCTAAAAACGTGCCTTTTTCAAGTCACAGTTGGGGCAAAGAAGCGACGAGTTGCCATAATACCCCTCACTAATGTTAGCAAAAATTGAGGGGAACAGACTTTAGTGACCTTCTTGCATAGCAGTTTTAATCCGCTCTGTTACTTCGGGAAGAGGTAGATTGCCGTTGACTTGTAAAAAGTGATTCCGTTGTTGATAGAAATCAATTAATTCTGCAGTTTGATTATAGAAAACATCTAAACGACGACGGATAGTTTCTTCTGTATCATCTTTACGCCCACGCCCTAATAGCCGTTCCATGAGGATTTCATCAGGAACATCCAGATAAATCACTAAATCATAGGAAGAATTAAGTTCGCTCAAAAGCTGGTCTAAAAATTGCGCTTGTTTGAGGGTGCGGGGAAAACCGTCGAGAATCCAACCGGATTTGGCATCGGATTGCTGGAGTCGATCGCGAATGAGTTCCGCTAGAATTTCATCAGGAACTAGTTCTCCCTTGTCTACATAGGATTGGGCTTTTTGTCCCACTTCTGTTTTTTGCGCGATCGCGTCCCGTAAAATATCTCCGGTTGCAATATGGGGAATGTCGCACTCTTCGGAGAGCATTTTGGCTTGGGTGCCTTTGCCAGCACCAGGAGGCCCAAAAAAAATTAATCGAGAATATTGAGTCATTGATTGGTTCAAATTATTAATTTTGCTAATCTCCTATTATGAGTCTACTTGTTATTAGCTATTTGCTATTCGTTTTGAACAAATAACAAATAACCAACAACAAATAACAACTATTGTTTCACCATACCTTCATATCGTTGAGAAATGACACTGCTTTGAATTTGTTTGGCAGTATCAATGGCCACCCCAACTAAAATCAACAGGGAAGTGGCACCTAACCCTTGGAAAGTCGTTACTCCAGTTGCCGTTTCTACTGCAGTGGGCACTGTTGCAACAATGCCAAGGAAAATTGCTCCCAATAAGGTCAAGCGATTAATGACTTTTTCTAAATACTGGCTTGTTTTTTGGCCAGGACGAATCCCAGGGATGCTGGCTCCCATTTTCTTCAAATTTTGAGCCATATCCACAGGATTGACAATTAAGTAGGTATAAAAGTAACTAAAGAACAGAATCAGCAATAAATACACTGACACGTAAAGCCAAGGCGTTGGGCCGCTGGGATTCAGGTAAGTCGAAATTTGAATTAGAAACTCATTGAGCGAGGCCATAATCCCAGTTTGTTCTTCTCCTCCCCCTTGCGTAAACTGAGCCAGAGAAGAGGGCAAAATTAAAATCGTGGAAGCGAAAATAATCGGGAGTACCCCACCTTGGTTGACACGTAATGGCAAATAACTCGTGCGTTCTCGATACAAGCGTCGTCCAACTTGACGGCGTGCTGAAATAATGGGAATTTTACGGGTTCCCTCTTGAACAAAGACAATCCCGACAATCATTACCAAAAACACTAGGGCAAGAATTAACACCTGCGCTACCGCTTCTCGCCCGCCAGTTTGAGCAAATTCAATGGTATTTCCCAAGGTGCGTGGCAAAACGGCAACAATGTTGACAAAAATCAATAATGAGGGACCGTTGCCAATGCCGCGTTCGGTAATTAATTCTGCGATCCAAATAACGAACATGGATCCCGCACTCAATGCAATTACCGTTTCCAATAAGAAAATGGGACCCGGATTATAGGCATAGGGTTGGACAAATACAGCTAACCCAAACCCATTAAACACTGCCGAGGCTAGAGCGACATACCGTGTAATTTGGGAAATTTTGCGTCGCCCGGCTTCCCCTTCATTTTTTTGTAAATTTTCTAAGTAAGGCAGTCCAGCAGTGAGCAGCTGCATAATAATGGAAGCATTAATAAAGGGCAAAATCCCTAACGCAAAAATCCCCACTGCTGATAGCCCGCCCCCGGAAAGGAAATTTAAAAAACCCGAAATCGGACTATCTTGGACAGCTTGAGCAAAGCTTGCGCGATCAATTCCTGGTACCGGAATACGCACGCCCAAGCGAACTAATAAAATCAAACCGATGGTGATCAACAAGCGGCTTCGCAAACCTGCCGCTTGTGCCATCTGCATAAACGTTTCTTGTGCGTTTGGGGTTCGTTCTCGACTAACAACCATGAAGGATTATCTCTCCC
>JBDGQV010000094.1:0-44177 GCA_042218725.1 Halothece sp.
ACGCCTCCTCGAGGGTTCGAATCCCTCCCTCTCCGTTCCCGCAACTAAACTCTATTCATCTCCCATAATCCAAAGTAGAAGGAGTATGCCAACGGCAATTGGGACATAGCCTAAGGCAGACTCCAAATTTTTGATTAAATCCAAGGGAAAGAAAACTAAAACACTGGTTAAACCGTAGCTGCACAAAATTAATAGAACGAAAAATATTAAGATTTTAACCATACAAAAGAAAGATTTTCACATAGAACAACAAACGATAAAATATTGAGTGATCTATTAGACCGAAATTTTAGGAAGACCTGTGTTATCTACCCTCACCGCAGACTTTCGGATCATTTTCGAGCGAGACCCGGCTGCCCGCAACTGGCTAGAGGTCATCTCTTGTTACCCAGGTTTACAAGCTATCTTATTTCATCGTTTCGCCCATTGGTTATATCGCATTGGGTTACCGCTGATTCCGCGTCTAATTTCCCAATTGTCTCGTTTTCTAACTGGAATTGAAATTCACCCTGGCGCCCAAATTGGCAGAGGGGTTTTCATTGACCATGGTATGGGCGTTGTCATTGGTGAAACCACGATTATTGGCGATTATGCTTTAATTTATCAAGGGGTTACCCTCGGCGGTACTGGTAAAGAAACCGGGAAACGCCATCCCACGTTAGGGGAAAATGTCGTCGTCGGTGCGGGGGCAAAAGTTCTCGGCAATCTTCAAATTGGCAATCATGTTCGCATTGGTGCCGGATCAGTTGTATTGCGCGATGTTCCTTCCAATTGTACTGTCGTTGGCGTTCCCGGTCGTGTGGTTTATCGGTCTGGAGTGCGCGTGAATCCCCTCGAACACGGCAGTCTCCCTGACTCAGAAGCCAATGTGATTCGGGCATTAGTGGATCGCATTGAATCCTTAGAACAACAAGTGGAAGATTTACAACGTCAGCAAACTTGGACCGCTTCTGTCGTGTCTGCTTCCGACTCCTCAGAAAAATCAAACAATTCGCCGCAGTGCCGATTAGAAGATCGCGATATTCAAGAGTTTTTACACGGAACTGGGATTTGAGAACACCCCCTAATTTTGTTAATGAGTCCCCCAAAAAATGGGGGATGCAATCAATTAATATTCCACTAAACTAATAATAGGAACATCAGGTAGTTTTTGACGTCCTTCTAAGTCTTTTAATTCAATTACAAAACCAAATCCTAGCAGTTGGCAATCGATTTTTTCTAATAAGTCGGCAGTCGCCTTAGCTGTTCCCCCAGTGGCCATTAAATCATCCACAATAATCACTTTTGAGTTGGCAGGTAAGGCATCCTGGTGCATTTCTAACTTGTCACTACCGTACTCTAAATCATATTCAATGCTGTGAACGGCTGCCGGCAGTTTTCCCGGTTTGCGAACTGGAACAAATCCGGCATTAAATTTATAAGCAAGAGTGGGACCAAAGAAAAAGCCGCGCGATTCAATGCCAATGACATAATCGGGGATCAGATTTGCTTCTCGGAATTTGCTTTCAAAGGTTTCTACAGCGTAACGAAGCCCTTCGCGATCGCGCAGTAGTGTGGTAATATCGCGGAAGACAATGCCAGGCTTGGGAAAGTCATGAATATTCCGAATTAGTGCTTTTAAGTCCATTGATCAATTCGTTCTGCTTTATCTCCTTCAGAATTATCGCATCTTCCTCTGCAAAACAGTATATAGCTTTTCTGACTCTGTTGAGGGACACACGAAGTCGGTGGAGGTTATTAGTTTATGAAGGACAAAAAAATCAAGAATTTACTTCATAAGAATAAAAACTACTATAATATCTTTAAAAACGAAACAAAGTTATCTATTTGATAAATACTAGCGACAAAATACATCAAAAATTAATTAGAATTATTCTCACTGAATTGCTTAAATATTGGATTATTGATCAATTTAAATTGAGAGCAAGATTTTAAGAATGCAAAGAAAATATATCAATAAATAAAGATTTTCTTGTTGTTATTTTATGGAAAAGAGCTTGTTTCTTTTAATTAACTAAAACCAATGAAACATAATTAATTTTGATGAGATGTTTAATATTTTGAATAATACTGTCTCAATGGTACAATTTCATTGCACGACTTCCAATAAACAAAAATGACTGATTTTTCCCAAGCCATTCCTGCTGATCAAATTCACTATAACGAGCAAGGATTAGTGCCTGCCATTGTCCAAGATTATCTCGATGGTACTGTCTTGATGATGGCCTGGATGAGTCAATCTTCCTTGCAGAAAACGTTAGAAACTGGAGAAACTTGGTTTTGGAGTCGATCGCGCCAACAATTATGGCATAAAGGAGAAACATCAGGACATTTGCAAAAGGTAAAAGCCGTCCGCTACGACTGTGACAGCGATGCCCTTTTAATTACCGTGGAACAGATGGGAGAGATTGCCTGTCATACTGGCGAACGTTCCTGTTTCCATCAAGTCGATGGCACCAAAGCAAATCCGCCAGCCGATACCCTTTCCGGATTATATGATGTAATTTCCCATCGTCGCGACCATCCCACCGACGAATCCTATACCTGTAAACTGATGGCAGGGGGAGATAATAAAATCCTCAAAAAAATCGGGGAAGAAGCAGCAGAAGTGGTCATGGCTTGTAAAGATGACGACAAAAGCGCGATCGCGTCAGAAGTGGCTGATTTGCTATATCACACTCTCGTTGCGATGTCATATCATGACGTTGATGTCAAAGCGGTTTATCAAAAATTACAAGAAAGGAAGCGTTAATTGTCAAGGACTTCTTTCCCATGGCAGAGGAAAAAGCATCATCAAGTTGCCTAGAATACACAATGTTGAACGTTACGGCAACAGTAAACCTTGAGTAATCTCCCCACCCAACAAGACACATTGCGAGTTTTAATCGCCGATGATCACGAGTTAACGCGATATAGTTTGAAACTCGTTTTATCGACTCGACAAGCAATCACCCTCGTCGGCGTCGCCTGCAATGGGAAAGAAGCCCTAGAACTAGCCCAAAAATATTCTCCCGATGTCTTGGTCATGGATTTACAAATGCCAGTAATGGACGGACTAAGTGCTTCCACCGCGATTAAAAAAAACAACCCCAAAGCGCAAATTATTGCCTACTCTTCCCAAGAAGAAGCAAGAAGCGAAGCTATGTCGCAATCTGCGCCCATTGATGCGTTTTGCAGCAAAGAAACCCCCACTGAGGAATTAGTGGATTTAATTACCCAAATGGGACGGCATCATTAACTGTTTTGGCCTCAACTTTGCTGGGCTTCGGGAAACGTTTCCTTAAAGTCTTCAATTAAATCGTCAAGTTCTTCTAAAGCTTGGTTAACATCTAACCGCAAGGTTCCCAAATTCGGTTGTTCTAGAAGATCAACCAATACTTCGCGCTTCGTTTCAATTTTTCGGATACGTTCAATCAGCGTTTGTTTATCCATAGAGCAACTCTTGTTTGCGCTTGCGTCTAAGATAAACTATTAAATGCCCAATACGCCATGATGTCAAGATGCTCGGTCAAATCTCTTTAGGAAAATGGGGAATGATCCTCGGCGGCACCCTCGCCATTATCGGCTTTATTGCCTATGGGGTTGGAAATGCCACCTTGAATTTAGCAGGATTTTTTTATGGCATCCCAATTTTTTTAGGCGGATTAGCCCTCAAAGCTGCGGAACTCAAACCCACTCCCTACACCAAAGAAACCCCTCCCGAAATTATTCAACTGCGGGAAGAAAAAGCCACGCCCACGCAACAACAAATTCGCAAAGATGTCACGCGATACCGTTACGGACAACAAGTACATTTAGAAGAGTCTTTAGAACGTCTGGGGTTAAGTCCCACCGATGAAGAACGACCGATTTTAAGTGGAATTCGCGAAGAAAAAATTGATGACTCCTATGGCTTAGTGCTGGAGTTTGAATCCTCTTTAGTGCCCTGGGAACGCTGGCAAGAACAACATAATAAAATCGAACGCTTTTTTGGTCCGAATATTCGCGCCCGCCTCAGTCAACCGCAATCCGATTGGGTAGAATTAGCGCTGGTTGCTTCCCCTGAGTCCTCTCATCAAGAAATGTGAAGATTTTTTTGAGCTGTGTTAAAGACTGTTTCAAATTATCGCGGAATTAGGGGGTTTCTCGGGAAATAAGCCCAATCTGCATGGTAGGATGCCAAAGGTGAATCATAGCAAGTAGAGGAGATAACTTTGGTGTTAAGGGTTGCTGTTGTCGGTTCAGGACCGGCTGGTTCTTCCGCCGCGGAAATATTAGCCAAAGCAGGAATAGAAACCTATCTATTTGAGCGGAAACTGGATAATGCGAAACCTTGCGGTGGGGCAATTCCCCTCTGTATGGTCAGCGAGTTTGATCTCCCTCCCGAAATTATTGATCGGCGGGTGAGAAAAATGAAAATGATCTCGCCCTCCAATACCACCGTTAATATTAATTTAGAAAGAGAAGACGAATATATTGGCATGTGCCGTCGGGAAGTCCTAGACGGCTTTATGCGCGATCGCGCCGCTCGATTGGGGGCCAATTTAATTAATGGCACGGTCAATAAGTTAGAGTTGCCTCAAAGCAGCAATGAGCCTTATACCCTCCATTATGCGGATCACTCCGATGGCCAGTCAGTGGGAACCCCGAAAACGCTGCAAGTCGATTTAGTCATCGGTGCTGACGGGGCAAATTCCCGAGTGGCCAAAGCCATTGAAGCAGGGGATTACAACTACGCGATCGCGTTCCAAGAGCGCATCCGGCTTCCTGAAGACAAAATGAACTACTATGAGGAACTCGCCGAGATGTATGTCGGCAATGACGTTTCTCCTGACTTCTATGCTTGGGTATTTCCCAAGTTTGACCACGTTGCCGTCGGCACCGGAACCATGAAGGCCAATAAGAGCCGAATTAAAGAACTTCAAGCTGGGATTCGGGCTCGTTCTGCAGAACGCACAACCGGCGGGGAAATTATTAAAGTCGAAGCACATCCCATTCCGGAACATCCGCGTCCCCATCGCGTGCGCGGTCGGGTTGCCCTGGTGGGAGATGCGGCCGGTACGGTTACCAAATCGTCTGGAGAAGGCATTTATTTTGCGGCCAAATCCGCTCGCATGTGTGCTGAAACCATTGTGGAAACTTCCAAGAATGGACAGCGCATTCCCACTGAAGATGACCTGAACCAATATCTCAAACGCTGGGATAAACAGTATGGCATGACCTATCTGGTCTTGGATTTATTGCAACGGGTGTTCTACCGTTCCGATGCCAGCCGGGAAGCCTTTGTGGAAATGTGTTCCGACAAAGATGTCCAGCAGATGACCTTTGATAGCTATCTTTATAAAACCGTGACGCCTGGCAATCCCCTGGTTCAAATGAAAATCACTGCAAAAACCATCGGCAGTTTGCTCCGAGGACATGCTCTCGCCCCTTAACAGGGCAGAGGGTGAAGTTGGTTAATTGCAAATCGGGCCACTTTCGACGGTCTCACACTCTCTTCATCCAGCAAAAAATACTGACTAAGACCAGCATCTGCAAGGTGCTGGTTATTTCTTGTCGTTGAAACCGAACCAAAAAGGCTAAAGCGAAAAAGATGAAAACTGTTAATCTAGAATGCGATAGCGTGTGTACAAAATGAAATATGATGGACGAGCAGAAGCAACAAGACGTAAACAACAATAATGAAACCCCTCAAGAGGAACCAACCCAAGCCGTAGAGTCCCAAGATGATAATCAGCAAGCTGTCTCCGCAGAAGCAGAACCGGTGGAGGCAACAGTGGCTGAGGAAAGTCAAGAACAGCAGCAGCAACAACAAGAAACAGCAACTTCGGAAGATACCGAACAATTGCGAGCCGAAATTCAGAACCTTCAACAAAAATTAGAACAAGAAACCCAACAGCGAGAGACCGTCAGTGCTCAAGCTAAACGTCTCGCTGCTGACTTTGAGAACTTCCGTCGTCGCAGCGAAGCGCAAAAAGAAGAAATTAAAGAAAACGTCAAGCAGGAAACCCTCTCCAAAATTTTAGAAATTGTGGATAACTTTGAACGGGCGCGATCGCAGATCAAGCCTGCAACTGAGGGAGAAATGAATATCCACAAAAGCTATCAGGGGCTCTATAAGCAACTCGTAGAAACCTTGAAAAGTTTGGGCGTTTCCAAAATGCGACCGGAAGGAGAACCCTTTGATCCCTATTATCACGAGGCAATGTTGCGGGAACCCAGCAATGAATATCCTGAGGGAACAGTGATTGAAGAATTAAGATCAGGGTATTTGATTGGAGAGAACGTGTTGCGTCACGCTATGGTCAAAGTAGCCGCTGCTCCCGAGGAGTCTTCAGCAGAGGAAACAGAACAAGCCACAGAAACTAACGACAATCAGAATGAGAATGAGAACAATCATAATGAGGAAGAAACGGCTTAACGTGACGGCAATGGTTTTGACTGTTGTTGCTAACTTCCCTCTTAGCGGAGGGAAAGATCTTCCTTAGATTGTTCATAATTTGCAAACCACAATCAGTCTCCTAAGCTCATGGGAAAAGTCATTGGTATTGATCTGGGTACAACAAATAGTTGCATTGCCGTTTTAGAGGGGGGGCAACCGGTTATTATCGGGAATTCGGAAGGGGGACGCACCACCCCGAGTATTGTTGCCTTTAGCAAAGATGACGAACGTTTAGTTGGTCAAACGGCAAAGCGGCAAGCGGTAACCAATGCGGAAAATACCATTTACAGCATTAAACGGTTTATTGGACGACGCTGGGCTGAGACAGAACAAGAACGGCAACGGGTTTCCTACACCTGTGTTCCTGGGCGCGATGACACCGTTGATGTCAAAAGTTGGGGCAAGCAATACACGCCCCAAGAAATTTCATCGATGATCCTGCAAAAACTGAAAGCAGATGCAGAAGATTATCTCAATGAAACCGTTACCGAGGCTGTGATTACCGTTCCGGCCTATTTTACAGATGCTCAACGGCAAGCCACCAAAGATGCAGGCACCATTGCCGGTCTAGAAGTGTTGAGAATTATTAATGAGCCCACCGCTGCCGCCCTCGCGTTTGGTTTAGATAAACAAGAACAACAACAACAGGTTTTAGTCTATGACTTAGGAGGAGGAACCTTTGATGTTTCTATTCTGCAATTGGGAGACGGTGTCTTTGAGGTGAAAGCCACTGCCGGAAATAATCACTTGGGCGGAGATGATTTCGATAATGTCATTGTGGAATGGATGCTGTCGGAATTTAAAGCCCAAGAAGGCATTGACCTCACCGAGGACAAAATGGCAATGCAACGACTCCGAGAAGCCGCGGAGCGTGCTAAAATTGAGCTCTCCACGCGCCCAACCACTTCCATTAACTTGCCATTTATTACCGCATTTAGTAAAGGCGAAGCAGAAATTGGGCCGAAGCATCTGAAGCTAGACCTAACGCGATCCAAATTTAATGAACTTTCTCGCGAGTTAGTCCAGAAAAGCACGGAACCCCTAAGCCAAGCCTTGGATGATTCTGGCTTAAGTGTGGATCAGATTGACCGTATTTTGTTGGTGGGCGGCTCAACTCGTATCCCTGCTGTTCAGGAAAGTCTCAAAGAATTCTTTCAAGGAAAAGATCCCGACCGTTCGATTAATCCCGATGAAGCAGTTTCTTTAGGGGCTGCGATTCAAGGGGGCGTTTTAACCAAAGAAGAGGAAGTGGACGACCTGCTTCTTCTCGATGTTACTCCACTCTCGTTAGGGATTGAAACTTTAGGCGAAGTATTTACGAAAGTTATTGAACGCAATACCACGATTCCCACCAGCAAGTCTCAAGTCTTTTCCACCGCTAGTGATGGACAAACCTCTGTGGAAATTCATGTTCTCCAAGGGGAAAGGGCAATGGCTAAAGATAACAAAACCCTGGGTAAATTTCTCTTGACTGGCATCCCCGCTGCGCCGCGAGGGGTTCCCCAAATTGAAGTAAGCTTTGAAATTGATGTCAATGGCATCTTAAAAGTGTCTGCAGAAGATAAAGGCACCGGACGAGAACAGAGTATTGTAATTAAAGAAACCGGCGGTCTCTCTCAAGAAGAAATTGAGCGCATGCAACAAGAGGCAGAACAGTATGCCGAACAAGACCGCAAACGGATGCAACTGGTGGAATTAAGCAACCAAGCGGATAACCTATTTTATAGCCATGAGACGACCCTCAAAGATAATGAAGGTTTAATTCCGGAAAAGTTGAAAGCAGCCGCAGAACAGAAAAAACAACAATTAGTGCAAGCCCTTGATAATCCTGAACAAAAAGTAGAAGTGATTCAAACCCGTTTGGAAGAGTATCGACAAGCGGTGTTGACGATGGGAGCGCAAGTTTATAGCAAAGGCAATGATTACCAACAATCTTCATCCCGAGACTATGAAACGGTTGGCGAAGAAGATATTACTCAACAATTGCACAATCGGGAAGAAACAACCCCGCAAGCCCCCACTCAACCTCAGCAAACTCAGAGTCAAGAAACCTCTGAACTAGAAGAAGTTTTTGGAACCTATAATAAAGACACTCAAGCCTCACAAGTTGTCACCGACTCCGATGATGAGATAAATTTGAAAGGCGCAACTGATGATAACCAGACTCAATTCGAGATTGAAGAAGAAGATTTTAATCCCTTCGAGGAATTTGAAGAGGAAGATGATTCCTCACCAAATGATTACGAGGCTGTAGAATAAGAACAATTGAATCATATTGAAGGCTTCGTTAAGAGTTGCTACTCTCGAAAGAAGACTCGACCGTACAGAAACTGATAAACGTTAAATATTAAACGACTGCTTTATGGCTGCCGATTATTACGAACTCCTGGGAGTCTCCCGCGACGCAAGCAAGGAAGAGATTAAACGTGCTTACCGCCGTCTAGCACGGAAATACCATCCTGATGTCAATAAGGAAGAGGGTGCCGAAGAACGATTTAAGGAAATTAACCGCGCCTACGAAATTCTATCTGAACCGGAAAGCAGAGCACGCTATGATCGCTTTGGCGAAGCAGGAGTTGGTTCCGGAGCGGCTGCCGGTGCCGGTTACCAAGACTTTGCTACTGATATGGGCGGTTTTGCCGATATCTTTGAAACCATCTTTAGCGGTTTTGGCGGCATGGGCACAGGTGCTTCCGGTCGCCGACGCACCGGACCAACCCGAGGCGATGACTTACGCCTTGACTTAAAAATTGGTTTTCGAGAAGCGGTCTTTGGCGGTGAAAAAGAAATTTCCATTCCTCACTTAGAAACCTGTGAAACTTGTGAGGGCGATGGTGCCAAACCGGGAACCGGGGCAAGCACCTGCTCAACCTGTTCTGGAAGCGGACAAGTTAGACGAGCCACTCGCACCCCGTTTGGCAGTTTTGCTCAAGTGTCAGTTTGTCCCACTTGTAATGGCCAAGGGCGTGTCATCGAAGAAAAATGTGAAACCTGTGGCGGCGCTGGCCGTAAGCAAGAGAAGAAAAAGTTGAAAATTACCATTCCGCCAGGAGTGGATAATGGCACTCGCCTGCGCGTTTCCCAAGAAGGAGATGCCGGTGTGCGCGGCGGTTCTCCTGGAGATTTATATGTTTACTTAGCTGTTGAACAGGATTCTGAGTTTAAGCGCGATGGCTTGAATATTCTTTCAGAAATTACAGTCAGCTATTTACAAGCCATTTTAGGGTGTCGTCTTCACGTTAATACTGTCGATGGGGAAGAGGAATTAAATATTCCAGCAGGCACCCAACCGGATACTGTATTAACCTTAGAAAATAAAGGCGTGCCTAAGTTGGGAAATCCAGTCAGCCGAGGCGATCATTTAATTACCATTCATGTGGAAATTCCCACCCGCCTGAATGCCAAAGAACGAGAATTGCTGGAAGAATTAGCCAAAATTAAAGGAGAAAGTACCGGTAAAGGCGGATTAGAAGGATTTTTAGGACGGGTGTTTGGCGGATGAGTCAGTCAGTTTCAGAAACCACTTCACAACCCATTCCTGATGCTCAATTAGACTTGCGGGGAACCCCTTGCCCCATCAATTTTGTGCGCACCAAGTTACGGTTGGAACAAATGGAAGAGGGCGCTTTATTGGAAGTCTGGCTTGATCCTGGTGAACCCATTGAGCAGGTTCCTGATAGTCTGAAAATGGAAGGATATCCCATTGAAGCCCTGGAAGAGCGCGATAACTTTTTTGCCCTGCAAGTGAGACGATCGGTGTCAGAATAATGGCAGAGCAGGATCGGCTCACGGGGACTGTGGTGGCAGTACAGGCTAATTTTTATCAAGTACAGCTTGATGCTTGCGATATAAAATTACTGTGTACTTGCCGATCGCGCTTAAAGAAAATTGGGCATACCGTCATGGTCGGCGATCGCGTGGCGGTCATTGAGCCAGACTGGCAGGATCAGCGGGGTGTCATTACAGAAGCATTCCCCCGCGATACCGAATTAGACCGGCCACCGGTCGCCAATGCCAATCAGTTAATCTTGGTCTTTGCCTTAGCGCAACCGCCTCTGGATCCCCTGCAGTTAAGCCGTTTTCTAGTGAAAGCGGAATCTACAGGAATTGACTTGTGTTTGTGCTTAAATAAGCAAGAGTTAGTCTCAACCGAGGAAAAACAGGAATGGGAGAAGCGGTTGCAAGGTTGGGGCTATTCCCCGTTTTTTATTAGTGTGGAAACCCAAACCGGGTTAGACGAACTTCGACAACAGCTTCAAGATAAGCTGACTATTCTTGCTGGTCCCTCTGGTGTGGGAAAATCCAGTTTAATCAATCTTTTGATTCCCCAAGCGCAATTGCGGGTAGGTGCCGTGTCTGGGAAGCTTCAGCGCGGCCGACATACCACTCGCCATGTGGCCTTATTTGGCTTGCCAGAGGGGGGCTTGCTGGCGGATACACCAGGGTTTAACCAACCGGATCTCAATTGCGATCCTGCTGAATTAGCCTCGTTTTTCCCGGAAGCGCGAGAACGGCTAGCCCAGGATAGCTGTCAATTCAGCGATTGTTTGCATCGCGAAGAACCAAACTGTGCTGTGCGGGGCGATTGGGAACGCTACGATCATTATTTGGATTTTTTAGAAGACGCGATCGCGCAGTCCAAAGAACGGGAACAAACCACCGATTCGGAAGCGAGTTTAAAGGTTAAAATTAAAGATGCCGGCAAGCGCAGTTATGAACCGCGTTTAGAGCGGAAAAAGTATCGTCGCAACTCAAAACGCAAACGCAATCAGGAGTTGCAAGAATGGCGCAAGGAAATTGAAGATGCCGAAGAAATCTAACCCATAAGCAAGCAATTGGTTGATTTTTGTTCCAATTTCTAGCACCCTAGAGGTTGCTCATTCAGTTAACACCTTATCGAATCAAGATGTCATCACAGCAATTATCGGAAAAAGTTGCCATTGTTACCGGGGCTTCCCGGGGAATTGGCCGCGCGATCGCGCTGGCGCTAGCAGAACAAGGGGCAAAAGTGGTTGTTAATTATGCCCGTTCCGGAGATGCAGCCCATGCTGTTGTTAAAGAAATTTCTGACCAAGGCGGAGAAGCCATGGCCGTGCAAGCAGATGTCAGCGATGCTGACCAAGTTCAGAATTTAGTCAAAGAAACCCGCAATCAATGGGGACAAATTGACGTTTTAGTCAATAATGCCGGCATTACCCGGGACACCCTTTTATTACGGATGAAGGTGGAAGATTGGCAATCAGTGATTAATCTCAATCTCACCGGTGTGTTCCTCTGTACTCAAGCAGTTAGTAAAATTATGCTCAAACAGCGTCAGGGCAGAATTATCAACATTGCTTCTGTTGCTGGGCAAATGGGCAATCCCGGACAAGCCAATTACAGTGCTGCCAAAGCAGGGGTCATTGGTTTTACCAAAACCACGGCAAAAGAACTGGCCTCTCGCAATGTCACGGTGAATGCGGTTGCGCCCGGTTTCATTGCCACAGAAATGACCAGTGAATTAGATGCAGAGGAAATCTTAAACTATATTCCCTTAGGACGTTACGGGAAACCGGAAGAAGTTGCCGGAATGGTGCGCTTTCTCGCCGGTGATCCCGCAGCAGCTTATATTACCGGACAAGTCTTTAATGTCGATGGCGGTATGGTGATGAGTTAATTACTAGGTTCTCCCCGCTTAGCAAGCCAAGGAGGTGACAAATCCCCCCTCACCAGCAATCCATCATGAACCTTGATTTTCGCAATGTTAATACCCTGTGGAGTTCCGTTTTAGTAGAAACGCTCTCTCGTCTCGGGATAACCACTGCCGTGGTTTGTCCTGGGTCTCGTTCTAGTCCCCTCACGGTTGCCTTTGCCCAACATCCTAATCTTGAAGCCATTCCCATCTTAGATGAACGCTCTGCCGCCTTTTTTGCCCTGGGTAGAAGCAAAATTACGGGAATACCAACAGCATTAGTGTGTACCTCAGGAACGGCTGGGGCAAACTTCTATCCCGCCATTATTGAAGCCCGAGAAAGCGGGGTTCCGCTTCTAGTCTTAACTGCCGACAGACCGCCTGAGTTGCGCCATTGTCATAGCGGACAAACCATTGATCAGCAGAAACTCTATGGCAATTATCCGGCTTGGCAAGCAGAGTTAGCTGTTCCCAGCGAGGAAATAGAACAGTTGCGTTATCTGCGACAAACCTTGGTGCAAGCCGTAACGCGATCGCGCTTTCCTTATCCGGCAGCGGTTCATCTGAATCTGCCCTTCCGAGATCCGCTAGCGCCCACACCGCACTCCGACCTGAGTCGAGTTCAGTCTCAGTTTAACGACGATTTTTTCTCCCATTTAGTTCCCCCTGCAACCCCAACTATTCAGCAAAGCTTACCTTGGGAAACCTGGAAAACGTGTGATCGCGGAATCATTATTGCCGGAGTAGATCAGCCGTTGGATGCAGAATCATATTGTCGCGCGATCGCGCATCTTGCCAAAACTTTGGGATGGGTGGTTTTAGCAGAAGGACTTTCTCCGGTTAGGCATTATGCCCATCTAGTGCCCAACCTCATCTCCACCTATGACTTTATTTTGCGAGATGGCGAGGTTGCCCAAGATCTCATTCCAGAAATGGTTATCCAAATTGGTGCTTTTCCCACTAGTAAAACCCTGCGCAGTTGGTTAAGTCAAATTTCACCGCAATGTTGGGTCATTGAAGAACGAGGGGAAAATTTCGATCCTCTGCATCAGCGCAATGCCATTTTACACACCACGGTTTCTGAAATTCAGGCAAATAATGAGGCTGTTCCCTTACTCTCCTCTTATCAAAATTATTGGTTATCTTTAGAACAACAATTCCGCAAAAAAATTGATCAGAAATTTGCGAATACAACAGAATTAGTTGAGCCAAAAATTGCTTGGGTTTTATCTCAAAGACTTCCCGAAAATACCCCTTTATTTATTGCCAATAGTCTCCCTGTCAGAGATATTGAATGGTTTTGTCAACCGAATCAACAGCAAATTTATCCCTTATTTAATCGTGGGGCAAATGGGATTGATGGCACTCTTTCGACAGCATTAGGGATTGCTTATCGGGATAATCCTACTGTTTGTTTAACCGGGGATTTGGCACTACTTCATGATACCAATGGCTTTCTAGTTCGGAAACAATTTCAAGGTCATTTAACGATTATTCTAGTTAATAATAATGGCGGCGGCATTTTTGAAATGTTACCCATTTCGCAATTTCCCGATGTGTTTGAAGAGTATTTTGCAACGCCTCAAGATATCAATTTTTCTGCATTGTGTGCGACTTACGGCATCGAATATCACTGTATTCAAAGCTGGCAAGAATTAGCGACGTTATTAAAGCCATTACCAAATACGGGAATCCGTGTTTTAGAAATTCAAACGAATCGTGGTCAAGCGAAACAGTGGCGAGAGGAAATTCTCGACTAAAATTTCAGCTAGGAATTTAACCACAAAGACACAAAGAACACAAAGTTCATTATAAGGGATTAATTCGGGTTCCGTCCTCAATTCGTTCGGAAGGATAAAGAATGACTTGTTCTCCTTTGTTGAGGCCAGATTTGATTTCAGCAACACTGTTATTCCGTTGTCCAATTTTAACTGCTGTGCGGTGCGCTTTTTCATTTTTTGCTAAGAAGACACACCATCCTTGTTCACAACGAAATAAGGCACTGATGGGAACTTGTAACACGGCGTCTTGTTGCCAAACGATAATTTGCGCTTCCACCCGATATTGATCGCCTAAATTGTCTAGGATGTCAGCAAAATCAATAATGACATTCACCCGTTGTTCTTCGACACCGAGTGCCGATTCTTTGGTAAGTGCTGCCGGTTCAATTCGTTGCACGTGCCCCAACAAGGGTTGTTTGCCGCCTCATTGTTGGATTAAAACGCGATCGCGCGGTTGAATTTGCATGGCATCGCTAGACAAGACATCAACTACTAATTCCAGTTGTTTGGGATTTCCCAATTCTAATAGGGGTAAACCGGCCTCCACATATTGCTGACTTTTTTGGCGGATGCGCAACACTTGAGCGTTCACCGGGGCAGTAATATTCGTCCGTTGCGCTCGATCTGTCTTTTCAGCGAGTTTTGCTTCTAAACTGCGAATTTGGGCGTCATAAACGGCAAGCAGATAATCGGGATCTTGTTGTTCGGCTTGTACTTCTTCCCGACGGGCTTTTGCTTGTTTGAGTGCGGCTTGGGCGCGATTGAGATCTTGTTTGGCGACTGTTAACCGTTGCGCGATCGCGGTTTCATTCAGTTGTGCCGATTCCAAATCTTGTTGAGAAATTGCCCCTTGGCGTTGCAGAAATTCGGCGCGGGCGCGATCGTGCCACCCAAACTTTGGACTATCAGACAGCCTAACTTCAAAGTAAAGCATCAGCTTTCGGCCCAGAAACATTGTCAGATCGGGAAAAGAAGTATGACCGCTGGTTTTCAGGTTACGCCCTGTTGTAAATAAAGCTTCAAGTAATACTTGTCGAATTAAAAATTACTCCTTGGGAAGCAGGGAGTCTGCCTGTGGACGCGGTGTCAGACCAAAATTAGCTTGGCTTTTGGAGGCAATGGCGGATGAAGCGGGAAATCCCGAAGACAAATAAGACCGTCCTTGAATTGAGTTGTCGTTGGAAGCCCCAACTTCAGCGAAGCAAGTTGGGGTACTTCACTTTCGTCACTGATAATCCGATGAGACACTTGATCCGATCTGCCATACGCCCCCAAGCCGCCATAGGGATCTAGAAGATTGTCCAATTGGGTAATTACGGCAGTTTCATTTGCCCCTGGCATTAAGGTTAGGGCAACACTATTAAACGCCCCATCCAAATCAAAGGCTTTTGCCAACGCCGTTTCATTCAGCCAAAGAATGCCAAACCGTCGATCATCGGGATAGAGACTGCCACCGCCGGCAACGGCATAGATATATTCGGGAGAGAGGGCAAGGCCGGTAATGTCTAATTCTTGCCAGCGCCCATTAAGAATGGCACCGATATGATCTTGCACTTGGATCTGATTGGCATCGGCAAAGGCTTCGTTTACCAGTGCTTCCGCTGGCTTTTGCGGATCAGGAAAATGTCCCGGATGACGGATAAATAAATCGTTCAGCATTCCCTCCTGTTGCCTGGGCAAGGAAATGAAACGTCCCGTTGCCGGTTCGTCTAATCCGGGAACATCTAGAGTGACATTAACCTCTCCCATCTGATACCACTTGGAAACCGCCACAGCAGAAAACAGGACGATTGGCTCATCCTGACTGACATCAAACACTGGCTTCGTTGCGGAATTAGCCATGGGAGATCCGGTAGCGCATTTCTTCTATCTTACTTCTAAACAACAAAATCCCCCTCCCGGAAGAAGGGGGTAGAAATTCTCAGTTGTCTAGATGAGATTAGCTATTGATTTCAGGGGCTTTCATTGCTACCGGGGTAGCTTCGCCAGATGCTAAGTCTAAGGGGAAGTTGTGCACATTGCGCTCGTGCATAACCTCAATTCCTAAGTTTGCCCGAGTTAAAACATCTGCCCAAGTATGAAGCACACGACCTTGACTATCTAATACAGAGTGGTTGAAGTTAAATCCATTGATATTAAATGCAAACGAGGAGACAGCCATGGCAGCAAACCAAATTCCAATGACAGGCCAAGCAGCGAGGAAGAAGTGAAGGCTGCGGCTATTATTAAAGCTGGCATATTGGAAAATCAGACGACCAAAGTAGCCGTGAGCGGCAACAATATTGTAAGTTTCCTCTTCTTGTCCAAATTTGTAGCCATTGTTTTGGCTTTCGTTTTCGGTGGTTTCACGCACTAAGCTGGAGGTGACCAAGCTGCCGTGCATAGCGGAGAAGAGTGCGCCGCCAAATACGCCGGCAACACCAATCATGTGAAAAGGATGCATCAAAACATTATGCTCGGCTTGTAACACAAACATAAAGTTGAAAGTGCCGCTAATCCCCAGAGGCATACCATCAGAGAAGCTGCCTTGTCCAACGGAATAAACGAATAACACAGCGGTAGCGGCAGCAACGGGAGCAGAGAAGGCAACTGCAATCCAAGGGCGCATCCCAAGACGGTAAGAAAGTTCCCATTCTCGTCCGAGGTAGGCAAAAATGCCAATTAAGAAATGGAAAATAATGAGTTGGTAAGGACCGCCATTGTAGAGCCATTCGTCGAGGCTAGCAGCTTCCCAAATCGGATAGAAATGCAACCCAATCGCATTGGAACTCGGAACAACAGCAGCAGTGATAATGTTATTGCCATAAAGTAGGGAACCCGCTACAGGTTCGCGAATCCCATCAATATCTACAGGCGGCGCTGCAATGAAAGCAATAATAAAGCAGGTGGTCGCTGTTAATAGGGTAGGAATCATGAGAACACCGAACCAACCGATATAAAGACGGTTTTCGGTACTAGTGACCCACTGACAAAATCTTTCCCAGAGATTCTGGCTTTGCTGTTGTTGAAAGGTGGTTGTCATACTTCACTCACTCCATTCAATCCAATACTAAATATGTTGTTTAAGCAAGAGTACATATTCATTTTATAACTATTTAGTTAATAATGCAACATACTGAGTAAAAATTTTTGGTTAATCTTTCTTTCCTTCACTTTGAGGCAATTTAAACAATAAAATCCCCCTCCCGGAGGAGGGGGTAGAAATTCTCAGCTATCTAGGTGAAATTAGCCGTTAATTTCAGGGGCTTGCATCGCTACCGGGGTAGCTTCACCAGATGCTAAGTCTAAGGGGAAGTTGTGAGCGTTGCGCTCGTGCATAACCTCAAATCCGAGGTTGGCACGGTTCAGCACGTCTGCCCAGGTGTTGATGACCCGACCTTGGCTATCCATCACAGATTGGTTGAAGTTGAATCCGTTGAGGTTGAAGGCCATGGTGCTGACGCCTAAGGCGGTGAACCAGATGCCGATTACTGGCCAAGCCGCTAAGAAGAAGTGTAAACTGCGGCTGTTGTTGAAGCTGGCGTATTGGAAGATGAGACGGCCAAAGTAGCCGTGAGCTGCAACAATGTTGTAGGTTTCTTCTTCTTGGCCGAACTTGTAGCCGTTGTTTTGGCTTTCGTTTTCGGTGGTTTCACGAACCAAGCTGGAGGTAACCAAGCTACCGTGCATAGCGGAGAACAGTGCACCGCCGAATACACCGGCTACCCCGAGCATATGGAAGGGATGCATCAAGATGTTGTGCTCAGCTTGGAACACGAACATGAAGTTGAAGGTTCCACTAATGCCGAGAGGCATACCATCGGAGAAACTGCCTTGGCCGATGGGATAGATGAGGAATACTGCAGTTGCTGCCGCTACCGGAGCGGAGAAAGCAACGCAGATCCAGGGACGCATTCCTAGACGATAGGAAAGCTCCCATTCACGACCCAGATAGCAGAACACACCGATTAAGAAGTGGAACACGATGAGCTGATAAGGGCCACCGTTGTAGAGCCATTCGTCGAGGCTAGCTGCTTCCCAGATGGGATAGAAGTGCAGTGCAATGGCGTTGGAAGTGGGAACTACCGCGCCAGAGATGATGTTGTTCCCATAGAGAAGAGAACCGGATACAGGCTCGCGAATGCCATCAATATCCACTGGCGGTGCAGCGATGAAGGCAATAATGAAGCAGGTGGTCGCTGTTAGTAGCGTAGGAATCATGAGAACACCGAACCAACCGATATAGAGACGGTTGTTGGTGCTAGTTACCCACTCACAAAACCGTTCCCAAAGATTTTGGGTTTGTTGTTGTTGAATGGTCGTTGTCATAGTATCTTATGAGTCCGTTGAACACTACAATAGTGCTTCGTCTTCAAGTAGCAACTAACTTGCTACTACCCACTAATATAAATAATACATTGCGTATTGTAAAGAGAATTCATAAAAAATTAAGCCGTTTGATAGAGAAATTAGCTGCCATGACTGCGAGGCTGAATTTCAGGATTGGCTTTTTGGGACTGATTTGAAGCGTCTACTTCCGAACTTTGTCCGGCATTGCTTTGGTAGGGCAGAGATTGGTTATCTTGCAGTGCTTCTAAATTGGCATTGAGTACAGTTTTCGGTTGTTCCCCAATGACGGATGCCATGGCAGTTCCTTCTCGGGATAAAAACGCAAAATGCGGAATGCTATCCACATTGTATTGAAGCATTTCCGGCAACCATTTATTATTATCAACATTCAGCATGACAAAATTAATCTTGTCGTTATATTGCTCTTTCAGTTCTCCAATTTCTTTTGCCATGGCTTGACAACTGGTGCACCAATTGGCGTAAAACTCAACAAACGTTGGTTTGCCATTGCTGAGAGCCACTTCTAAGGGGGTCGCTTCTTCTGCTTGATTTTCTAAAGACAGGGAGGAAGTATCGGATTGCAACCCTAAAAAAATCGTAATGCTGATTGCAACTGCTCCTAAGGCAATTAGAACATTACGGAGGCGAGTACTAAGTGTCGTTGTTTCCGACGTTTGATTTGTCATAGCTCTCTTAATATAAATTCACATTAATTTACATTCTCTCTCCTTTATTTATAAGGTAACAAGTTTTGAAAATGGGAAGAGAAGGTGGCCCGCATTGATCATTCGTCTTTCCCGTCCTAATTTCCCTTTGTTACAAATAACAAATAACCCCTCAGCAATACCGAGTAACCATGAAAAAACGTGTGACTTTAACTTTTCCCAAAAACCGGGTTCCCATGCCAGTCACCTATCGTCTGGCAAAAGATTTTAATGTAGCCAGCAATATCATCCGCGCTCAAGTTGCCCCCAATCGCACCAGTAAGCTAGTGGTTGAATTATTGGGGGATATTGATGAAATTGAAGCCGCCATTGAGTGGATGGGCTTGCAAAACATTGCGGTTTCCCTAGCGAGTCGCGAAATTGTCATTGATGAAGACAGTTGTGTCGATTGTGGGTTATGCACGGGGGTATGTCCCACAGAGGCACTGACTTTGGATCCGGATACCTTTAAACTCAACTTTACGCGATCGCGCTGTGTGGTTTGCGAACAGTGTATCCCCACTTGCCCCGTGCAAGCCATTTCCACTAATTTCTAACCATCTGCGTTTCAATCAGCGCAAGTTGCACTTGGGTATAATAATGGCCGAGAATTTGGCGGTAATTGGCCCCTTGTTTGGCCAGATAGTATGCCCCCCACTGACTTAACCCAATGCCGTGGCCAAAGCCCCGTCCGGCAATAATAAAGCCTTGACGGTTTTGGTGAATTTCAAACAGGGTACTCTTTAAATCCAGGGCTTTGCGGAATTGTTTGCCGCTAATGGTTTTAGTAGCGCGATCGCCAACTATTTTTAACTTAACAATGCGGCCTTGTGGGGTTTTATCTTGGGGAATCAGTTTTTGTACTGTTCCCAAATCCCCTAACTGCTGACCAATTTTCTGACCGGAGAAACGTTTTTGCCACTGATACACCGGGGCAGTTTGATCATAATCGATTACGCCGCGTAAATAGGGAAGCCGACGATTCCAAATGTCTTCCACATTCTCAGTATGGCCGCCGGAAGAGGAATGAAACGCTGCGAGAATCACATTGCCTTGGTGGGTCAGAATTTCTCCTTTTGTTTTATTAACCGCTTTACGGGTACGGGGCGTTTCACTGCGAATCCCTTTATAAACTTGCGAGGCGGTGGTACTTTCTAAATCATAGTAGGGATGCTGCGATCGATTGTGTTTATAGAGGGCATAAGATCGCGCGGCAACGGCTTGGGCTTTGAGGGCTTCTAGGGGCCAACTGGCAACCATTTCACTCCCCACAACACTGTAGAGATAGTCTTCTAAGTTGACTTGATTCACCACCGTCAGATCCGAATCATCATTAATTAATCTCGTGTCGCCTCGATACCAGCTATCCCCAATCCATACCTGACCGTTGTCTTTGGGATCAATCCAGAGTTGACTGGCTTCCCACTGTCCTAATTTGACTTGGTTGCCATCACTGGCAACCGCACGAAAAGCACTCATGCCTTGAATTTTTCCCAAAGGTTTTCCTGTGCTGTCTCTAACCACAGCAGCGGTGGAACTGCCGACAGTAATTTGTTTCACATCTTCTTTTAAAGCCACTTTTAAAGCAGTTGCCGCCTGTGCCGGGGCAAATAGCAACAACCACACAAAAAGACCGGGAAGCAAAGATTTTAACGGCGCACTGAGCCTTGTTTTAGCTTGAGACAATACCATCACCGAACACTCCTCATCGATATGTTATTTAAATCATTAAGTTGACTAGCTTGACTTCGAGAGTTAATTGTGGTTAACTCCAACTCAGTTGAGATCAAATGGCGCTACTTGCAAATTATGTCTGAAATGGTTAATTTTTCTCCAAATTCCGCTATTTCCTTTTCACAGTATGATAATACAGTCGTTGTTGGTCAGGTCGTAGAAGATCCGGAAGTGTTACAGCAAATTCAAGATGCTTGGAAATATTTTATTGACTCTGGCCAAGTTTGGGCGCTTGTGATTGGATTATTTTTAGGATATCTGTTCCGGACTTTTATTTCCTAACAGATTGGCAGTGTTGCTCCCCTCCTTCTCAAATGCTTAATTGTACGCTACTCTCACCCTAGGTGAGATTATTTTTTGGCGGAAAAACCGAAACAACTGTGACGCAATCAAACACTTGGAGTGATCGCTTTGAATCGGCATTAAATCCTGCCATTGTGCAGTTTAATGCTAGTATCCCCTTTGACATTGAACTTTTGCCCTACGATATCCAAGGGTCAATAGCTCATGCCAAAATGTTGGGGCAAACGGGAATTATTGATGATTCGGAAGCGCAACAAATTGTTCAAGGCTTGCAACAAATCTTAACCGAATACGAAAACGGCAAGTTTCAGCCTGGCATTGAGGAAGAAGATGTGCATTTTGCCGTGGAACATCGGTTAACGGAAATCATTGGGGAGGTGGGGAAAAAACTGCATACAGCGCGATCGCGCAACGACCAAGTGGGAACCGATCTCCGCCTCTATCTCCGCGACAAAATTAGCCAAATTCGCCATGATCTCCGGCAATATCAGCAAGCCCTGCTCGATTTAGCCCAAACGCATGTCGAAACCTTAATTCCCGGCTATACTCACCTGCAACGGGCGCAACCGATTAGTTTAGCCCATCATCTGTTAGCCTATTGGGAAATGGCCCAACGAGATTGGGAACGGTTAGGAGAGGTTTGGAAACGAACCAACGTGTCTCCCTTGGGTTGCGGGGCGTTAGCGGGAACAACCTTTCCCATTGATCGTCATTATACTGCCAAAGAATTAGGATTTGCGGATCTCTATCGCAACAGTTTAGATGCCGTCAGCGATCGCGACTTTGCCATTGAATTCCTCAATGCCAGCAGTTTGATTATGGCGCATTTATCCCGTCTGAGTGAAGAAATTATCTTTTGGGCATCTCAGGAATTTAGTTTTGTTGCCCTGAAAGATAGCTGTGCCACGGGATCTAGCATTATGCCCCAGAAAAAAAATCCCGATGTGCCTGAATTGATTCGGGGGAAAACCGGTCGCGTTTTCGGACATCTGCAAGGCATGCTAGTGTTAATGAAGGGATTGCCCTTAGCCTACAATAAAGACCTACAAGAAGATAAAGAAGGACTCTTCGATGCCGTTAAAACCACTCAAGCCAGTTTACAGGCGATAACGATATTACTAGCAGAAGGAATTGAATTTCGCACTCAACGTCTTAGTGAAGCCGTGGCAGAAGACTTTTCCAATGCCACCGATGTTGCCGATTATCTAGCCAATAAGGGCGTTCCTTTCCGAGAAGCCTATAATTTAGTGGGGAAAGTTGTTAAAACCAGTTTGGCAAGCGGAAAATTATTAAAAGACCTCACCCTTGCGGAATGGAAAGCCATTCATCCGGCATTTGAAGAAGATATTTATACCGCCATTGCCCCCCAACAAGTTGTTTCAGCACGAAATAGTTATGGTGGTACTGGCTTTGAACAAGTCCGTCAGGCGATTGAAAATGCCAAGTTATTAATGAACAAAAATCGTTAATTTGGGCTTGCAGATTCGTTTTTTCTTTTTCTCGTTTTTGTATCAAATAATGCGCCACTTATCTCATTTCGTATTTACAGTTCTTGGTATTATTTTTCGTCATCCTGTCACCGGGGCAACGGTGATTCCAATTCTTAGCAGCGGCGAAATTGTTTTAGTGCGTCGGCAAGATACTGGCGAGTGGAGTTTGCCCGGAGGAATTGTGGATTGGGGAGAACAAGTTTCCGCCACAGCCAAACGGGAATTACGGGAAGAAACAGGATTAGAACTCAAGAAAATTCGGCGATTGGTGGGTGTGTATTCAGCGCGCGATCGCGATCCGCGACTGCACTCGATTAGTATTTTAATTGAAGCGGAGGCGGAAGGGGAATTCCAACTCAAAAATAATTTAGAGGTTTTAGACGTTAAAGCGTTTCCTCCAGAACAATTGCCGTTTGGTTATCTTGCCCATGATCATGAACAGCAATTAAAAGATTTTTTAGAAGGAAAAACGATCCTCGCGTAATTGGGAAAATTTTCTTATTTTTTTCATATTAGTAACATAAAATACTTATGAAAACAGACTGAATTAAGTCTTAGGTGGTAAATTAGAGACACATTTTTTTCATTTCATATAATAGAAATTAAACCTATTTCTAGCGACGCGAGATTTTAAATTATGTCAAAATCGAAAACCAAAACGAGCACCATTGATCTGACAGATTCGGAATATTATTTCAACCGGGAACTGAGTTGGTTGGAATTTAACCATCGCGTTCTTCATGAAGCCCTCGATTCCCGTACCCCACTGTTAGAACGTCTCAAGTTTATGGCAATTTTTAGTTCCAACTTAGATGAATTTTTTATGGTACGGGTTGCTGGGTTAAAGCAACAAGTGGAAGCCAATGTTAGCAAATTAACCCCAGATGGGCGCGATCCTTCGCAACAACTCACAGCTATCAGTGAACG
Organism: Halothece sp.; assembly: GCA_042218725.1. Lineage (GTDB taxonomy): Bacteria > Cyanobacteriota > Cyanobacteriia > Cyanobacteriales > Rubidibacteraceae > Halothece. The sequence goes on from JBDGQV010000094.1 coordinate 23,361, forward strand.
ATTGCGTCCCATGATTAAAAAACAAAATGAACACTTTGAACAAGTGTTGCGGGGATTGCTAAAGGAACAAGGAATTTATCTCCTGAATTATTCCGATTTAAATGTTGAACAGCGCACCTATTTGCAAAATTTCTATGAAGATCATGTCTTTCCCGTTTTAACGCCGCTTGCGGTTGATCCGGGACATCCCTTTCCTTATATTTCTAATCTTAGCCTCAATTTAGCAGTGGTCATTCGGGAACCTGATACGGATAATGAACTCTTTGCCCGAATTAAAGTTCCCAAAGTATTGCCTCGTTTTGTTCAACTGCCAAAAGAATTAGGCGTATTTGATCAACAAGGCAAACCTGTGATTTGGACAGGCGTTCCCTTAGAACAAATTATTTCTCATAATCTAGAATCCCTGTTTCCAGGCATGACCATTCAAGAGTGTTATCCCTTTCGCATTACTCGCAATGCGGATATTGCCGTGGAAGAAGATGAAGCGGATGATTTGCTATCTGCCATCCAAAAAGAACTTCGCAAACGTCGCATGGGCGGATCTGTTGTGAGAATGGAGATTGAGAAATCCGCATCGGAACAGGTTCGCAGCATGTTGATGCGAGAAATGAAGTTAGAGGAACAAGATGTGCATCAAATTGATGGGTTGCTAGGATTAGGCGATTTAATGTCGTTTCTGGATCTTCCTCTCCCAGAATTGAAAGATGCGAAATGGACGCCCATTGTACCGCCCCCATTTCAACGCTATCGTGATTCCGAAGAAACGGATGTGACGACTCTGTCTTCAGAAGAGAAAAGTGAAAGTTTCTTTGGCGAAATTCGCCAATCGGATTTATTAGTGCATCATCCCTATCATTCTTTTAGTGCCACGGTTCAAGAGTTTATTGAATTCGCCGCCGTTGATCCGAAAGTATTAGCTATTAAGATGACACTTTATCGGACTTCGGGAGATTCACCCATTATTAATGCTTTAATTAATGCTGCCGAACATGGCAAACAAGTTGCGGTTTTAGTGGAATTAAAGGCAAGATTTGATGAAGAAAATAATATTGTTTGGGCACGGAAGTTAGAAAAATCTGGGGTTCATGTTGTTTATGGCATTGTCGGTTTAAAAACCCATACCAAAACGGCACTCGTTGTCCGTCAAGAGGAAGATAAAATCCATCGCTATGTTCATATTGGAACGGGAAATTATAATCCGAAAACGGCAAAATTTTACACGGATTTAGGATTATTTAGTTGTCGCGAAGAATTGGGGGCAGATCTAACGGATTTATTCAATTTTCTCACGGGACATTCTCGTCAGCGATCTTATCGGAAATTATTGGTTGCCCCAGTGAGTTTGCGGGATCGCATGATTGTTTTAATTCAAAGAGAACGCGATCGCGCGAAAAAAGGAGAAAAAGCCCATATCATTGCCAAAATGAATGCCCTGGTGGATCCTACCATTATTCAAACCCTTTACGAAGCCTCCCAAGCAGGGGTACAAATTGATTTAATTGTTCGTGGGATCTGTTGTTTGCGTCCCGGCGTGGAAGGGGTTAGCGAGAACATTCGCGTCATTAGTGTAATTGGCCGATTTTTGGAACATTCCCGCATTTTCTATTTCTATAACGATGGCGAAGAAGAAATCTATATCGGGAGTGCCGATTGGATGCAACGGAATTTGGATCGACGGATTGAAGCGGTTGTACCTATCGATGATCCCAATATCTTCCAGCAATTAAAACAAATTCTAGACATCATGCTGGCAGATAATCGTCAGGCTTGGGAATTGCAACCGGATGGCCATTATGTTCAAAGACAACCTGGGGAAGATGAAGAAGTCAGAAGCACTCATGAACTATTAATGAACATGGCATTGCAATCTTCCAGCGTTACCTAATCGGAAGAATATGGGTTACCCCACTCTTGGCGAGTTAGGAGAACACGTAACAGCGCAATGGCTGCAAGATCAAGGTTGCGAAATTCTAGCCTCTCGTTGGCGTTGCCGTTGGGGAGAATTAGATTTAGTCGCTTACCAATCTTGTTCCCAAGCCAAATTCAACAGCCCACTGCGGTTTGTTGAAGTAAAAACCCGGCAAAGTTCAAACTGGGATGCCGATGGTTTGTTAGCAATTAGCCCGCAAAAACAAAAGAAACTTTATCGCACGGCAGAAATCTTCTTATCCCGTCATCCGCACTTAGCCTCTGTTGGGTGTCGCTTTGATTTAGCCTTAGTCAAGGCGCAATCTTTCGGTCGGAATCAGAAAAGCTTGAATGGTAAAGTTAAGCTAAACCAGCCTGTTTATTATCAGGGCTATGAGTTAACCTTGACGACTTATTTGGAAGCCATTTTTTAGTGTCCCTGTTTCTATGACTTCGCAACCTCATCCCGATTCCGAATTGCCGACGATTCATTATGCCGTCATTACCGTTAGCGATACTCGCACCGCAGAAACTGATCGCAGTGGCCGTTTAATTCAGGAAACGCTACAACAACAGGGTCATCATCTCCTCGACTATACAATCCTCAAAGATGACCCCCAAGCAATTCTGAATCAACTGTCTCATCTCGATACCTTCCAAAACTTACAAGTCATCATTTGTAACGGAGGCACCGGCATTGCCCCCCGAGATACCACTTATGATGCCCTCGTGCCGATTTTAGAAAAAACCTTGCCCGGATTTGGGGAATTATTTCGGTATTTAAGTTATCAAGAAATTGGATCGCGCGCGATCGCGTCACGTGCCGTTGCAGGCATCTATCAGAGGAAACTCCTTTTCTCTCTTCCCGGTTCCAGCAATGCGGTCAAATTGGGCTTAGAAAAATTAATCCTCCCAGAATTAACCCATCTAGTGACCCAACTCCAGGGTCATTAACGCTTTGTGTTCTTTGTGTCTTTGTGGTTCCATACAAGCCGGTTTAATCCTGAGACGCCCGAAATACGCGAATGGTAAAAGGATAGAAATACACTTGTCCTTTTTTTGCTTTAACCGCAGCGGTGGGGGCAAATGCTAAACTCCACAGAGTCGCCAGTACCGAAACGCCTTTCACTACCCCATCAATGCCTTGAGTCACCAGCGCGATCGCGCCGACGGTATCTTCAACATCAGCCCCAAACACGGCCAAATAGATAAAAAAGCCAACAATTCCCAGGGTAAATAGCACTAAACTATATAAAAACAGAGCAATTTGGAAATTCAGCGCTTCTCGTCCCTGTAAATCCACATATTCTGAGCTTTCTCGCTTAAATAACCAAACAATCCCAGGAACAACAACATTGACTAGGGGAAGGGGGAACTGCAACCAATACAGCGGAACCCAAATTAACCCGGAGAGGTGACAAGCCATTGCCCAGGTTCGTTCTTCTTCGCTAATTTGTGTCACCAGTTTTTCTCAGTGCGGTTAAGTTGCCTGTTTTTGTTGTAACCATTCCATCACTTGTTTGCCAAGGGAAACTTGATTGAGGCGATCAATTTCCCGCACACCGGTGGGGCTGGTGACATTAATTTCTGTTAAGTAACCGCCAATGACATCAATGCCCACAAACCATAAGCCATCTTCAATTAATGTGGGCGCGATCGCGCTGCAAATTTCCCAGTCTCGCATGGTCAATTCTGCTGGGGCAATTTGTCCGCCCACAGCCATATTGCCTCGAAAATCGCCGCCGCTGGGAATGCGATTCACGGCACCAATGGGTTCCCCTTCTAATAGAATAATGCGCTTATCACCGGCTTTGGCTTCCGGGAGAAATGCCTGGATCATCACCGGTTCTTTCCCCTTTTGGGTACTAATTTCAATGAGGGAATTCAGATTCTGATCCTCTTTTTCTAAAAATAAAATGCCTTCTCCGGCTTTTCCACCCAAGGGTTTTAAAACTGCCCCGTCTTTGCGTTCCACAAACTCCCGAATCACCTTTTTATCTTGACTGACAATGGTTTCAGGAATGACAGAAGCAAATCGCATGGCATACAATTTTTCATTCGCCGTTTGTAATCCCCTGGGCGAATTAATCACAAACGTTGAAGTCGCCGTTAATAAATCGAGAATTTGCGTCGCGTAAAGATAGGGAATGGTTACCGGTGGATCCGTGCGCATAAACACCGCATCCATCGACGACAAAGACTGTAATTGCCACTCTCCCAGTTCATACCATTCCTTTGCCGCCACCCAATGACCCTTTTCTAAGGTCACAGGAATTACTTTAACCGCTTGCAATCGCGCCCAGGCTTGAGACTGAACAATACTTAAATAAGAAGCAGACGTGACCCAAATTTCATGTCCTTGGGCTTGGGCGGCTTCCATCAAAGCGACAGTGGTGTCATGCGTCGGGTCAAGTTGCGGTAAGGGATCAGTAATAAAAGCGAGTTTCATCTTGGATAGGTTACTGGAGGCGCGATTGCAATTGTTAATTCTGAAACAAAGAGCTGGAGTCGGGGAGTTGGGGACGTCACAGGGAAGTTAAACAAGGGAATGGATCCCTTGTCTTCCTAGAAAAAACTATCGTTACCACTTCAATAAATTAAACCGTTCCATATCTACCGTATTGCGATTGCGGTAGATCGCTAAAATAATGGCCAATCCTACTGCTGATTCCGCAGCCGCCACAATAATCACAAAAACAGAAAAAACTTGTCCTTTAATATCAATCGGATCAATAAAACTGGAAAAGCCAATCAAGTTTAAATTGACAGCATTGAGTAATAATTCAACTGACATCAAAACCCGAACCACATTCCGGCTGGTTACCAGGCCATAAATGCCGATGCAAAACAAACCCGCGGCCAGAATTAAATAATATTCTAACTGTAACTCCATGTTGACTCCTTACTTAATTAACTTTGGTCTTCTGATTCGCTTGTTCCCACAGAAATCAGTTCGCGGGGACGTTCTTGCAATTTATAGGCTTCGGTTTCTGTCAATTCAGATTCTGGTTGTTCTTCTGGAATTAAATCCCGACGTGCCAAAATAATGGCGCCAACCATGGTAATTAATAACAGGACAGAAGCTAATTCAAAAGGTAAGAGAAAATCACTGAAAAAGTGCTTGCCAATTTTAATCACTGATCCTTCAGTAACGGCACCAGCGCTATCAGCAATTGACCAAGGAGTCGAAATGGCCATCGTTCCCAGTAACGCAAATAAGCCCACACAAACTAAAGCCGTTGCCGCACCTCGCAGCCAATTGCGGCCCATGGCAGGAAAGGCTTCTTTTTTGTTCACCAGCATAATGGCAAACAAAATTAACACGTTAACTGCTCCCACATAAACTAAAATTTGAGAGGCAGCAACAAATTCTGCATTGAGTAATAGATATAATCCAGAAATACTAATAAAAACTGCCCCTAATAAAAAGGCAGAATAAACAATATTTCTCAAAAGAACGACGCCTAACGCTGCACTAAACATCATGGCAGCTAAGATAATAAACGATACAAATTGAACGCCTTGTGCTAAATCCACGACTATTTTCCTTATTCTTCTACGTTACAACACTCGTTATGTCCCCCCTCATTTTGGGGGGTTAACAAGGATAACTGTTTCCAATTAGTTTTTACTGGCTTCTTGTTGTTGGTTGTTTTCTTGATCTTCTTGGTCTTGCAATTCCTCAAGAATATCTTGGGGATGACGACCAGGACGTTGGGATCCTGCGGGCAAATCATGAGGATCCGTTACCCCTTCCGGTAAGTAAGCTAATTCTCGAAGGGGCGTTACCATCGGGTCTTGGGTTACTTTATAAGGAACCCGACCCATAGCAACATTATCATAGTTGAGCTGATGACGATCAAAACTAGCCAGTTCGTAGTCTTCGGTCATGGAAATGCAGTTGGTCGGGCAATATTCCACACAATTGCCACAGAAAATGCAAACCCCAAAGTCAATACTATAGTGCTTCAGTTTCTTCTGTTTCTTCTTGCCAACTTTTTCAAATTCCCAATCTACAACGGGTAAATTAATGGGGCAAACGCGAACACAGACTTCGCAAGAAATACACTTATCAAATTCAAAGTGAATTCTACCGCGATAGCGTTCAGACGGGATTAATTTTTCGTAAGGATATTGAATGGTAACCGGACGACGTCTCAAGTGATCAAAGGTAACTGATAACCCTTGACCGATGTATTTCGCCGACTGCCAAGAGGTTTTTGCGTAGTCGCCAACTTGTTTGAGAATGTTAAACATAACTTTTGAAATGGTTTCTAGAAAACGTGTTCGGATCGCGCAAACAAATGCCAATTAGCCGCCAAAGGCAAAGGGAAAAGCAAGTTTCAACCCTGCTGTTAGCAGTAAATTGACCAGAGAAACTGGCAACAGGAACTTCCAGCCTAAATCTAGCAGTTGGTCAATACGAACCCGAGGCACAGTCCAACGCAATAAAATAGCAATAAAGACCAGAAAATAGGCTTTTAGCAGAGTCATCGTAATGCCCAAAGATGCGGTTAAGACTTGCAGCCACGGATTATTGGAACTGACACCAAACCAATCTGCCATTTGACTGAGAGGAATGGGAAATTCCCAGCCGCCAAGATAAAGAATGGCAAATAGCAATGCTGAAAGAACTAAGTTCACGTAAGAACCGAGATAAAATAGAGCAAATTTCATGCCCGAATACTCGGTTTGATAACCGGCAACCAATTCTTCTTCGGCTTCCGGTAAGTCAAAGGGTAAGCGTTCACATTCAGCCAACGCCGCTAGCCAAAAAATCAGGAAGCCTACCGGTTGTCGCCAAACGTTCCATCCCAAGATGCCGTAACCGGCTTGCTGTTCCACGATGTCGATGGTGCTGAGACTATTGGACATCATGACAACTGCTAAAACAGAAAGGGCAAGGGGAATTTCATAACTAATGGATTGCGCGGCCGCTCTTAGACCCCCAATCAGGGAGTATTTGTTATTCGACGCATAACCGGCCATTAACAAGCCAATGGGGGCAATACTGGAAAGAGCAATCCAGACAAAAATTCCCATCCCCAAATCAGTGATGATCAAATTTTGTCCAAAGGGAACAATCAAATAGGACAGGAACACTGGAACGACAACTAAAATTGGCCCTAGGGTAAATAGGAGGGTATCGGACTTAGCAGGAGTAATATCCTCTTTGAATACCAGTTTGATGCCATCAGCAACTGGTTGTAAAACTCCTAATGGTCCTGCATATTCCGGGCCAACCCGTTGTTGTGCTGCCGCGGCGATTTTTCGTTCTAACCAGACGGTCACCAGAACGCCCACGGTTGCCCCAATAATCATTAAAAACATCGGAAAGGGCATCCAGAGAGCTTTAGCCGCCCCACCTGGTATACCAAAAGCTTTTAGCGATTCGATGAAACTTGCTTGGAGATCAATTCCTGAATTCATGCGTGTTTATAATTTAATTGACATTACAAAATTTGGAATCATTCAAATTGTATTATTCCCCGAAGCAGGATGGACAGTTAATGTTGCCAATCCTTCGGGTCAATCTTGTGTTAAGGAATGTTTACTTCCTACCGACTAGTATATCGTTCACCCTCCGCTTCTCCGAAGAGGGCGAGCTATAATCTTGCTTATAGGTGTAATTATCGTTTTTCAATTGGTATATAAGATCCCCCATGTTGCCCAACATACTCTTGGGTGGGTCGAAAAATACGATTGACCGTTAACTGTTCTTTCCAATGGGCAAGCCAACCTGCGACACGAGCAATGGCAAAAATGGGGGTAAATAAGTCGGTGGGAATCCCCAAATAGCGATACACTAAGCCGGAATAAAAATCAACATTGGCATAGATGCCTTTATGGCCTAATTTTTCTTCCACTACTTTTTCTAATTCCACCGCGATCGAGTAATAATGATCCGAACCATTCTTTTGAAACAGTTGTTCTGCTAACTCCTGTAGAATAGTAGCTCTGGGGTCTTTTACCTTATAAACGCGATGACCAAAGCCCATAATTTTTCGTTTGTTGGCAATGGCATCTTCCACAAAAGGCCGAACATTGTCTACAGAACCAATTTTATCCAACATGCTGATTACTTCTTCATTTGCCCCGCCATGAAGGGGACCTGCTAACGTTCCCACTGCCGATGCCATTACGGCATAAGGATCCGTTAGCGTCGAAGCAGTAACCATTGCCGAGAAGGTGGAGGCATTCATGGTATGTTCAGCATGGAGGGTTAAACAAACATCAAACACGCGCGCTGCAAACGGATCTGGTTCACGCTCGGTCAGCATATACAAGAAATTGCTGGAATAATCTAAATCATCCCGAGGTTGAACTGGATCATTTCCTTTGCGCATTAATTGAAACGCTGCTACCATCGTCGGAATTTTAGCGAGGATGCGTACCACGGCTTCCCGAATATACTCTGGGTTATCCAAAGCGCGACGAGAATAGAATAACCCCAAAGCGGCTGCTGAGGCTTGCAAAGCATCCATGGGATGGCCTGATTCGGGAAAACATTTCATCATATCCCGAATCCGATATTTAATCCGCCGATGATAGCGAACTTCGGTTTCAAAGCTTTCTAATTCCGCTTTAGATGGTAATTGTCCCCAGATTAATAGATAAGCAGTTTCCAAAAAGTTACTTTGGGCTGCGAGTTCTTCAATACGGATTCCCCGATATTCTAAAAGTCCTTGTTGACCATCGACATAACTAATTTCGGAGCGGGCTGCAGGAATTCCTTCTAAACCAGGCTTGTACTCGCAGACGTTCATAGAACAATTACCTTATTAAAACAGAGTCGATCTGAGAATAATTTATCGCAAAATTGCTAATTAGATTTACCCAGACTAATGAGATTTTCCCGTAATGATTCAATTGATTTCAACCCCAAACCGTCAAATCTGACGAAAATTCTAGATAATGGAGGGATGTCCCTCTATTTGGAAAGAAGCCCATAACTCTTTTTTTGGAGTCTTTGATATGTCTTGGAGTCGCCTCATCAGCGCAATTATAGCCATTACAGTCGCCCTCGGGATGATTGTCTTAGGCGGATGGTATTTTACGCTCGGATTTGGTGTCATTGTGTTTTTAGGTCAACTGGAGTATTTTCAATTGGTGCGCGCGAAGGGAATTGAACCAGCGGCAAAAACGACGCTGGTGGTGTCCCAACTGTTGCTGATTACTGCCACCGTTGCTCCTAATTTAACCGATGCCATGTTTCCCGTAGCTGGAACGTTAATCTGTTTTTACCTTCTGTTTTTGCCGAAAATGTCAACGATCGCTGATATTGCAACGTCTTTACTAGGACTATTTTATGGCGGTTATTTGCCAAGCTATTGGGTACGGCTGCGAGTGGGCATTGATCAAGATGTGGAAACTGTCTTGCCACTTAATGGCTATTGGCCGGAATCTTGGTTGGATCTCGCCAATTGTCCTCAGGGGCTTGCTTTGACCTTTCTCGCCTTTGGTTGTATTTGGGCAGCGGATATTGGGGCTTATGTGATGGGGAAAATCGTGGGAAAAACCCGTTTATCTGACATTAGCCCGAAAAAAACGGTAGAAGGCGCAATTTTTGGCTTTTTAGGGAGTATGATTGTTGCCGAATGGGGGGCTTGGTATTTGCATTGGCATCTGTGGTGGGTTAGCGGTCTGGTTTTGGGGATAATGATTGGGATTAGCAGTTTGCTTGGGGATTTAACCGAATCCATGATTAAGCGCGATGCCGGCGTTAAAGATTCAGGACAATTAATTCCAGGACATGGGGGAATTTTAGATCGGACCGATAGTTATGTGTTTACGGCTCCCTTGGTTTATTATTTTGTGACCCTGTTGTTGCCGTTGCTGGATATGGCGGTTTAGGGCGCGATCGCGCAATTTCAACTGAGTAGATGTTAAGTCTTGCTCACAGCGCGATTGCAAGGAGCAATTCGTTCGATTTGTTCACTTTAATTCTCATACTGTACTGGTTGGCGCGATTGCCTCGCAGTTTTTCTCATTTGTTTCTAAATGAATGCCCCAAAAAAAAGCGCGATCGCGCTGAGAAACGCGATCGCGGATTGGTTTTAATTCACAATCAAGTGAGTTAGAAATTAAGCACTGAAGTAACGCGCAGTGGGATGATAAGAAACAATCGCGGTGGTGGATTGTTCCGGATAAATTTGTTCACTTTCGTCCATATAGAGATTAATTTGTTTTGTCTCTAACAGATCTAAAAGCGTGTACTGATCCTGAATATTGGGGCAAGCCGGATAACCGAAGCTGTACCGGGAACCGCGATAGCGTTGCGCTAAGATATCGCGGATATTATCGGGATCTTCATCGCCAAAGCCTAACTCGTTACGAATCCGGGCGTGCGCCCATTCTGCTAGAGCTTCTGCCGCTTGAACGCCCAAGCCGTGGAAGTATAGGTAATCGGTGTACTGGTCAGCCGCAAACAGTTCTTTAGCGTATTGCGTGGCAATTTCACCCACTGTTACGGCTTGCATGGGGAACACATCCACAATGCCGGACTCTTTCGGGGCATAAAAGTCCGCAATACACATCCGTTGTCCTGAGCGTTGACGCGGGAACTCAAAGCTGGCAATGGGTTCTGCCCCTTCGGGAATCGTTCCTTTTTCTTCCACTAATTTGGGGTCAAACAAGTGCAAGGTATTGCCTTCGGAATAGCAAGGGAAATACCCGTAAATCACGTGAGGATGCAATAGATTCTCATCCTTCGAGCGTTGTTTCCACTCTTCCAGAATGGGTTCGACGGTTTCTTGTAAAAACTGATCGTACTCTTCCCGCGATTGGCTTTTCTTCTTCCGGAACTGCCATTGACCCGCAAACAGGGCTTGTTTATCGAGATACCAGAACATTTCATCAAAGGGAATATCCTCGGGATTCAAGCGTTTGTATCCCCAGAACGGCGGCGTGGGACGTTCAATATCCACATCAATGGCTTCGGAACGACGGGTATCAACGACTTTTTCCTCTTTTTGTTTTGTTGCTGTCTCGCCTTGGTCGGATTGTCCGTTTTCTGAGCTTTCTGCCTTGCCGTTGCTTTCTGCGCCTTTTCCTTTGGCTTTCTTGGCTTTAGTGGCTTTGCCGTTATCTTCTTCTTCAGCAAACTCGCCGAGGAAACCTTGCAAGTCATCCCATTGGTTGGCTTCCTTCGCCGGCATTAATTTGTCCATGAAGTGGAGGTCAGAAAAGGCATCTTTTCCGTAAACCACTTGTCCGTTATAGGCTTCTTGACAATCGCCATAGACAAATTTTGGCGTTAACGCCGCGCCGCCGAGAATTACCGGCACTGTAATGCCTTCTTCATTGAAGGTTTCCAAGTTTTCTTTCATGAAGGCGGTGGATTTAACCAACAGCCCGCTCATGGCAATACAGTCCGCATTGTGTTCGCGATAGGCCGCGATGATATTATCGACCGGCTGTTTAATTCCGATGTTAACGACGCGATAACCATTGTTAGAGAGGATGATATCTACTAGATTCTTGCCAATATCATGCACATCCCCTTTAACAGTGGCAATCACAACCGTTCCTTTGGCATTATCGCCCGCTTCATCTTTCTCCATGTAGGGTTCGAGATACCCCACAGCAGCTTTCATGGTTTCGGCGGACTGCAGCACAAAGGGAAGTTGCATTTCCCCAGCGCCAAAGCGTTCCCCAACGACTTTCATGCCATCAAGGAGGAACTTGTTAATAATATCCAGCGGGGGATAGGTTTGCATGGCTTCTTCGAGAACATCGTTCAAGCCAATGCGTTCCCCGTCAATGATGTGCTGTTTGAGACGGTCTTCAATGGAAAGGTCTTCCATCGAAGTCGTTGCCGTTTCCGCTTTTTCACCGGCAAAGACTTCCGTTAGCTTCGTGAGGGGATCATAGGTGCAGATGCCATCGTCATTAAACTCACGGCGGTCATAAACTAAATCGCGACAGACATCTTGTTTTTCTTGGTCAATTTTTGCCAGGGGAAGGATTTTACTGGCACTAACAATGGCTGCATCCATTCCTGCTTCCACAGCATCGTGGAGAAAGACAGAATTGAGGGCAACCCTTGCTGCTGAGTTGAGACCAAAGGAAAGGTTAGATACCCCGAGAACAATGTGGCAATCCGGTAAGTTCTCCCGAATCAGGCCAATCGCCTCCATGGTTGCTTTCCCATTGCCCCGGTCTTCTTCGATTCCAGTGGAAATGGGCAGGGCAAGCGGGTCAAAGAAGATTTCATGAGGCGGAATGCCATATTCTACAGCTTGGCGATAGGCACGTTGGGCAATTTCAAATTTTTTCTGCCCGGTTCGCGCCATTCCCTCTTCATCAATGGTACCGATAACAATGGCAGCACCATATTTCTTAGCAAGGTCTAAGACTTGGAAGAAACGCTCTTCACCGTCTTCGTAGTTTGTGGAGTTGAGGAGGGATTTCCCGCCAGCAACTTTTAACCCCGCTTCCATTTTTGTCCACTCAGTGGAGTCAATCATTAGGGGCAGGGTAACGTTATTGACGAGACGGGAAACCACTTCATACATATCCCGTTCGCCATCGCGCCCGACATAGTCTACGTTTACGTCGAGAACGTGAGCGCCTTCTTTCACCTGAGATTTAGCAATGGAGACTAAACCATCCCAATCTTCTTCATTCAGCAGGGTTCGGGTTTTCTTCGACCCGCTGGCATTAAGACGTTCTCCGATAATCAGGAAGGAGTTGTCTTGAATATAATTTTGGGTGCTGTAGATTGATGCCGCCGCCGGTTCGAGATAGGGCTGACGTTCTTTCGGTTTGAGCTCTTTGGCGATGTCTGCCAGTTGTTCAATATGGTCGGGGCGGGTACCGCAACAGCCGCCAATCACTTGCACGCCCAAGTCTTCAATAAAGTGCATTAACGCCATCCGCAGTTCTGTCGGCGTTAATTTATAATGAGCTTGCCCGCCAACGTTTTCAGGAAGTCCGGCATTGGGAATACAAGAAATGGGGAACGGGGAATGCTCTGAAAGATATTTAATATGTTCTTTCATCTTGTCGGGACCTGTGGCGCAGTTGAGTCCCAAAACATCAATGTTGTAGGGTTCTAGAATTGTCAGCGCCGCATCGATTTCCGTGCCCACTAACATCGTTCCCATGACTTCGATAGTGATGGAAACCATGATGGGAATGCGATTGCCCCGTTCCTCAAATAATTCCTCGATGCCATTCAGGGCAGCTTTGGTTTGCAGGACATCCTGACAGGTTTCAATAATAAACAGGTCTACCCCACCGTCATAAAGGCCTGCCGCTTGTTCCCGGAAGGAATCTTTCATCGTATCAAAGTCGATGTGTCCTAGGGTGGGAAGCTTAGTCGTCGGTCCCATTGCCCCAGCGACAAACCGCGGTTTTTCTGGGGTGGAATACTCGGATGCTACACGTTTTGCCAGTTCCCCAGCCATTTTACTGAGTTCGTAGGCTTGGTCGGAGATATTGTACTCCGCTAAAACAATGGAAGTGGAACCAAAGCTGTCTGTTTCAATAACATCAGCTCCAGCTTCTAAAAATTCTCGATGAACGCGCTCAATCGGAGCTGGGTTGGATTTAACCAGATATTCGTTACAGCCTTCTAAATCGGGAGTACCAAAGTCTTCTGTGGTTAGTTCTTGTCTCTGAATTGCAGTTCCCATACCGCCATCGAAGACGATAACAGGACGTTCTGGCGAATGAAGCTTTTCTAAGAAAGCACTTTTGACGTTACTTTTTACGTTAGTTTTTGTCATAAGTCACTAATTTACCCAATTGACGGCTCAATTTCTATTTTCTAAATTGTGCTGTCATTTATTGCCTATTTTGACTTGTCACCGTCAAGGACGATGATTCTTCCTTCATTGAAAAACGCCTCCCTAAACGAGGTTTAGTTTGGTCTTGCTTTTTCTCCAGAAGCTGACACGATATGCCCTACCGCCGCATCTTGAGTGCGTCTTAACTTCTGGGGAACTCCCTGAATGACGCACTCACCATCCGTAAACCTTTCCTTGAATCTATTAATAGACTTGATTTGTGTCAAAACGGTTTACGTTAATGAAATTGGTGTTTCTAATTTTACCAAACTTATGCAGTTAAATCGGAAAAAAACGTGAGGAGGGGCATTTATTCCCGTATTTTCCGATATTGCCTATCATTCCATAATCAGGAAAATAGTAAAATACTCCCTAAGACAGACAGTCTCAAGTCCGGTTATTAAGGAAGTTTTCTCAATGACTGCCAGTAATGAATTGCCTTACTCCCAATTATAAAAAAGGAAGTTCTAGTTGGCGGTCTCGATATAATTAAAATTAAAAGAAAGCATTGATCATTCGTTTTGCGAATAAAATACATTGATTATGCCTAATAAGCAAGTTTTAGTTACAGGTGCCACCGGAAGAACCGGATCAATTGTCCTTCAAAAAATCTGTCAACAGGATAATGATTGGAAGGCTTTTGGTTTTGCTCGTTCTGAACAAAAAGCCCAAGAAGTTTTCGGATCAACAGAAGGATTTTATTTTGGCGATATTAGAGACAAAACAAGCCTAGCACCGGCGTTAGAAAATTGTGAGACGCTGATAATTGTGACCAGTGCCACCCCACAACCGAAAGCACCACCTAAGGAGGGGGAACGTCCAGAATTAATTTATCCCCCTGATGCGACGCCAGAAAAAATTGATTATGAGGGACAAGTCAATCAAATTGATATGGCTAAACAAGCAGGCATTAATCATATTATATTGATGGGTTCTATGGGAGGAACCAATGAGAATCATCCCTTGAATAAAATTGGAAATGGCAACATTTTGATTTGGAAAAGAAAAGCTGAACAATATTTAATTGACTCGGGAATTGATTACACAATTATTCGCGCTGGCGGGTTGCTTAATGAACCTGGCGGAAAACGTAAATTATTAGTGGGAAAAAATGATACATTGTTGCATCGCGAGTCTCCTACTATCCCAAGAGAAGATGTTGCCGAATTAATTGTTCAAGCGCTCTATCTTCCTGAAGCAAGAAATAAAGCCCTAGATGTCGTTTCCGAGTCAGAAGAAGCCTCTCAAGGGGAAGTGACCTCTGATTTTACTGCTTTATTTGCTCAAACGACACCAGGACTTTAGGGATCAATCAAAAACAAGCAAAGTTAGAAACTAAATGTGGTTCGTAGACGACCGACATAAATGGTATCATTATCTTCATTATGGTCGGGATTAAACAAGACATTAATCCCAGGAACAATGTTGATATTGTCATTGAGAGCATATTGATATTCCAGATCTAATAAATATCCTGTATCAGGATCTTCTGGAACGGCTGTCCCTTCTGAATCAACGAGTTTCGGGGGTTGACCAAATGCTAAAATGAGGACGCTTGCTTCTTTGCCCAAGTCCGAAAACGCTGCATTGACTGCCCAGTTGGCAATTTGGGCATTGCCATCGCTTCCTTCTTCAACTTGGGCATCAACCAGCCCAAAATAGCCTCCTAGGTTGATGCCTTGACTCACTCGCCAATTCGCCTGTACACCAAAATGGTCTGCAGAACTGGCGCGACTCGTTTCTCTTAAACCATCGCCATCATTATCGACTAAAAACGGAGAAGCAGCACCGGGACTGCCAACAAAACTGGATAAATCAGAGAATCGTCTTCCCGATTGATAACTATGGAGGTAAGCCAAAGATAAATCAACTTGACCAAAATCAAACCCTAATTGTGCTCCTCCTGAATAATCGCCTCCAAAAAGACCTTCATCGGGATTATTGGCAACGCCGCCGCTAGTGAAATATCCTAAGTCAAGTTGTATGACGTCATTGAAGATAATATTGGCACCTATTCCTGCCCCGTTAGCAGAACTTACGTCGTAGATCAGATTATTGTAGGCAGTAAATAAATTAATGGAATTATAAGCAAACGAGGCAGTGGGACCCGCATTAAAAATATCATCGACTAAAACGCCAGTTGCCCCAACGTGACCAATAGCATAGTCGCCAATCGGAAAACTATACAGCAGTTGGTCAATGACAATATTGTCTCGGTTCCCAGCAGTGAGATTGCGAGTAGCAGCCGCAACACCGGTTGCTTCAGCTAAGGTATAGTTATTGGAAAATTCCAAGCGCGTTCGTAAACGGTCTCGTCCGGTAAAGCTGGTGTCAATGTTGAGCCGGACGCGATTGGTAAATTGAAAGCCATCCTCGACATCACCCCTTTCTTCTCCAAACACCTCAGGGGAAATATTTTGTTCAGGTGCAGCTACTGCTTTTTGGTCACCATCAGCAACAGCTAAGTCAAAAACAACATTGCCATTAAGTTTACTGGTTGTCGAAAACTGATTGTTCTCTAGTGTTGCAACCTGACCTTCTAGGTTATTAACTTGGGTTCCCAAACTTGCTAATTCAGCTTCAAATTCTTGAATTAATCGTTCGAGAATGGCTAAATCTTGGCGAGTGATCTGATTACGGCCCTTATTAGCCATTAAACGCTCAATTTGTTGTAAACAGGCATTTAACCCCGCAGCAAATTCATATCGAGTAAGGGCGCGATTTCCCCGAAATGTGCCATCAGGGTAACCTGCTATGCAACCGTAGCGTTCAACTAAGTTTCGTAAGGCTTCAAATGCCCAGTCATCAGGAGAAACATCTTGTAGTTGAAAGACACGATTGACTTGGTTCAGAGGATTTCCACTGCTATTATAAGTTTCAATTTTATCAAGAACTTCCTTTTCAGAAATAGTTGAGGCAGGGGAAGGGGCTTTGTTGGCAAGCGTTGTTTGTCCCACTGCCAAAATGCCTAAAACCGAAGGAGCAAGCAGTAGAAGGTTCCTCGACAATAAAATCAAAATTTCAATTCCTCACACGAATACAGATACAGCTTTCAAAAATTTACTCTCTACAAAAAAAGAGTCAGTACAATAATTTTAACTGGTTAAGTATCTATTTTAAATCACTAAAAATATTAACTTATATCATAACTATTAATCAGATAAACTCGCTTTATGAATTTTATAAGTAATAATTATAAAAAACGTTGATGACTATCAAAAACTATTTAATTGCTAGATAGAGATCTGTTGATCAACGATTAATCGGATAGCTTTTTATATTTCAAGGTTTCTTAAATCCATTTTAACGTGGCAATGTTAGCTTCTGTAGGAGAAATGCTCGTTCCTTATTTTTTAATCAAAATAAAGTTTTATTCCATATTTCTCCAAGCTTGACATTAGGAGGCTTCAAATGGCTAGTAGTGAAAATAACTCAATGCCCAAACTAATTGTTATAACAGCAATTTCGGGAGTTTTATTTGCTCTGGGATTATTAGTTACAGAAAGATTTGGCGAAATTCCGGTTGATATTGACTGGAAACCCTTCTTTCTTCTTTTTATTCTGCTTGCGTTATTGCCTTGGGGGGCACCCAGTATTGCCATCGGGCTAGGCGCAGCTTTAGGAGAAGGGTTCCTAGACTTATTAGAAGGCTACGAAATTGACGACCCCTTTGGTTTCGTCGGTTATGTCGTGGGCTTTGTGGTTGCCGGCGCAATTTTCGGCAATAAGCCTTGGAGTTACTTTCGACTGGCTGTTGGCTCGATTATTGGTGCGCTGGTGCAAGCGATTTTTGAAGGAGCCGCTCTGTTGGCTATTGATGGAGAAGCCTTGGGAACCGCGCTTAGAAGTGTCGGCGGCAATACGGTCACTCACGGCATTATTTTAGGCGCTATCCCCACCCTAATTCTAGTTCCCTTACTGAGAGGACGAATTGAACGGTTGCTAGGCTTTGCACCAGCAGGCAGCGACCAGCAAGCTTAAACGAAGATTAAACTCAGCTTTAGCCCAATCCAAGCTAAAAATGCAGAGTGGTTTTACTACAACATTACTAACAATAAATTTATGTTAAGTGCAACGAATTTTACGTTTGCTTATCCCGGCGTTAAAAACAAAGCTCTCACTGATATTTCTTTAACAGTCCAACAGGGTGAAGTGCTTGGTATTGTTGGCCCTAATGGGGCTGGTAAAACGACACTCTGCATGGCTTTAGCGGGATTTGTCCCTCGATTAACGGGGGGCAATGCCTCTGGTGAATTAAAAGTAGCGGGTCTTGATCCCAGAGAAGTTTCCGGGGAAGAAGTGGCGAAACAGGTGGGCATGGTCTTTGAGGATTATGCCTCGCAGATTACCCAAATTACAGTCCTTGATGAAGTAATGGCCCCCTTAGTCAATCGGGGAGTTAGTCTGGATAATGCGCGATCGCGCGCTGAAGATCTTTTAGAAAAAATGGGGCTATTTGGAGTCGAACATAAGCGTACGTGGGAACTTTCTGGCGGCCAACAACAACGGATCGCGATCGCGGCTGCCCTTGCCATTGATCCCCCCATTCTCATCCTCGACAATGTGACGGGCATGCTCGATTTTGAGGGCAAAGAAGAAGTCCGAAAAACCATCCTTGATTTAACCGGAGAAACCACCCTCATTGTGGTGGAAGATGACACCAATTTATTAGTCGAAGTTGCCCAACGCATCGTTATTCTCAATGAGGGGAAAATGATTGCTGATGATTATGCCGAAAACATCTTTTCAGAGCCGACGCTTGTATCAAAAACAGGGGTTGATGCGCCAATCAGCTTGCAAGTTGCGAAAACCTTAGGCATTGATGGAAATCCCCTTACCTTAGAACAATTTAAAGAATCGACTCATCCTTTAGCGTTTGATTTACAAGCGTCTCAGAGGAATCTTGAAGCCAATACGGTTGGCAAACCGATTTTGTCATTTCAAAATGTTAGCTATCAATATCCCGACGGTACGACTGCCTTAGAAGACATTAACCTTGAAATTGGAAAAGGAGAAGTTCATGCAATCGTTGGCGGCAATGGTGCCGGTAAAACGACAGTTACAAAGCTCATCATTGGACTTCTAAAGCCGACTCAAGGTGACGTTTGGATTGGCCAGGCCAATACCAGCAAACACAAAGTTGCTGATTTGGCATTGTCAGTGGGAACCGCATTTCAGAATCCTGACGAACAAATGAGTGAAAAAAATGTTGCCGAAGAATTGGCATTTCCGCTAAAAGTGCGCCAATATGAAAAAACCGGTTGGTTCTCTAAACAAAAACGCTACGACGATGCTTATATCGACCGGCAGGTTTCTCACGTTCTCAAATTAGTGGGACTCGAGGAGTCTTTACGCTCGCTTGATCCCATTATGCTTCCATTTGGCCAACGTAAACTAGTGACTATTGCCGAAGCCCTGATTCTCAATCCCTTAGTATTAGTCTTAGATGAACCGAGAGTCGGTTTAGATGCAACGGGAGTGCGTCAACTCCAAGAACTGATTGCACAACTTCAATCTTTGGGCAAAGCCGTTATTTTAGTTGAGCATGACATTGATTTTGTCTGTGAAGTGGCTAATCGAGTAACGGTACTTAATCAGGGGTATGTCATGTTCCAAGGAACAACCCATACTGTTTTTTCACCTCAAAACTGGGGTCAACTCTCGGAACTTTATATTCGACCCCCGCGTTTAGCGCAAATGACGCATCAAATTGGCTTAAACGCCTTAAACTTTAATGATCTCCATTGGCAACTTCCTTTAGTCCGCAAAGTATCCTAAAAATGCCTCGTATTCCTCTCATTTACAACGATCGCGATTCCATTATTCATCAACGAGATGATCGGATCAAAATTTTAGTCTTTGTTATCTTAGTGGGCTTTTTATATGTGGCCCCCACTTGGCAATGGATGCTAGGAATGACTGTCATTGGATTATTGCTAGCAGTGGTGGCACGGGTCTCTAAACGTTGGTTGCTGGTACTGTGGTTATTACAACTTCCCAATATTATTGTTCTGATTTTAGCGCCGCTAATTGATCAACTATTAACGGGCAACTTAACGTTTGAAGGAAATTTTGCCTTTGGCATTAAACTTGCCCTAGCTTGGTCAGCAGCGCTTTTTGTCAGTATCAGCTTGCTTTCCAGTATGAGTGTCGATCAAATTACAGATGGATTGCGGGGATTAGGATTGCCCGAAGTCATTTGCTTTACTGTGGGATACACGTTTTTACTCATCTACCTCAGTATCAATGATATTTTCCATATCGCAGACGCAATGAAAGTGAAAGGGTTGGATCTGGAAACGAAAAATCCGTTTCGCTTAATGAAGAGTTTGCCGCGGTTGATGATTCCCACCATAATTACCGTTGTTCGACGGGCAATGACTATGATGGCTGTGTTGCAAATTCGGGGATTTTCTGCCTCCAAACGGCGACAAAGAAAAAATCCGCCAAAATTTGATGTTGGAGACGGCGTTTTCCTCACAGGAGGACTCATTATTTTGGGAGCAGCTTTCGCGGCTCGTTTGGGACTTTTTCCCACAATTATCACCTAAAATTCAAGCTTGCTCAATGAAACTTCCTCCTGGCAGTAATTGTGTGCGTTGCGCGATCATAGAAGAAACTTTGAGTAATGATAAATAACTTTGAAGCCAAAACGGCTTACTTTTTGGCAATGACCGTGTAAAGTATTAGCTATAGACAAAAAACTATATTTTGTCTTATAGCATAGTGTTTTTTCTATGTTTTGCATCGACCGCAACGAAGGCACGATTGTCCAGGACTCTGGGATTGTTGTCATGTTTGTGAATTTGAACGTAAAAGGGAGCAATTTATCAAACATCACAGTAAATTGACTAGTTTTACTTGATTGACGACTGAACGAGACAAATGAGAATAACTAACAGAATTCACTTTAGAAATATCAAAGGCGATATCTTTGGCGGAATTACTGCCGCGATTATTGCCCTACCCATGGCACTCACCTTTGGTGTTGCCTCGGGAGCAGGGGCCAGTGCCGGCTTATGGGGCGCAATTTTAGTTGGCTTTTTTGCCGCCCTGTTTGGGGGAACGCCTACCCTGATTTCTGAGCCCACTGGTCCGATGACTGTTGTGATGACCT
>JBDGQV010000095.1:0-8340 GCA_042218725.1 Halothece sp.
AAGGGCAAGGTAAAGAAAATCATTGACCAAGCCACAACATACTCATCTAAGGTTTTTAATCCTCGTTTGCCAGCAACATCTTTGCATGACTCAAAAAAGGCAGTTAAAGCGGCAAAAATAATCCAAATCATTCTTAAACTTTTTAAATATAACTCCAAAATAACATAGAATTAAGAATCATTAATTGATCGTGAGGCATGGTTCAAAATAAAGTAGTTTAAGGAAAATTATTTTAGGATAAGGAAACCAATGAAAAGAAGACAATTTATTAGAAATAGTGCGATTGCTGCTGGCAGTACCACTGCCCTTGCCGCCTGTTCTCAAGCCACCAATTCTTCTTCTGAAAATACCACAAGCAGTCTTCCCAATGTTCGTTGGCGGATGACAACCAGTTGGCCCAATTCCTTAGATACCATTTATGGGGGCGCGGAAACCATTGCCACGCGAGTTTCTGCCATGACGGGCGGTAAGTTTACCATTGATACGTATCAAGCCGGAGAAATTGTCCCAGCCTTGCAAGTGTTAGATGCGGTACAATTAGGAACGGTCGAATGCGGTCATACGGCCAGTTACTATTACATCGGCAAAAATCCGGCCCTTGCCTTTGGCACTGCGGTTCCCTTTGGGTTAACGGCACAACAACAGAATGCCTGGCTTTATCATGGCGGTGGTTTAGAAGCCATGCAAAAAATTTATGCCGATTTTAATGTTATCAACTTCCCGGCTGGCAATACCGGTGCCCAAATGGGAGGCTGGTTCAACCAAGAAATTAACTCGCTTAGCGACCTCAATGGCTTAAAAATGCGCATTCCTGGCTTGGGAGGCAAAGTCATGTCACGCTTAGGGGTCAATGTGCAGAACATTGGCGGCGGCGAAGTTTATTTGGCTTTAGAACGGGGCGCCATTGATGCGGCAGAATGGGTTGGTCCCTACGATGATAAAAAATTAGGGTTGCATGAGGCAGCGGATTTTTACTATTACCCTGGTTGGTGGGAACCGGGCGCCATGTTGGAAGCACAAGTCAATCGCTCGGCTTGGGATAAATTGCCGAAAGAATATCAGGAAATCTTTAAAACTGCAGCGATGGAAGCCAATTTAAATATGCTGGCCCAATATGATGCACTCAATGGGACGGCTTTAGAAGAACTCCAACAGCAAGGAACGAAATTAAGGGCTTATTCCACAGAGATTATGCAGGCTGCCCAGAAAGCGGCGTTTGAAATCTACGAAGAAAATGCCAGCCAAGATGCCACCTTTAAAGAGATTTATCAGCAATGGAAGGACTTTCGGGACCGAGTCTCAGATTGGAACCAAATCAATGAGTTAAGTTTCTCCCGCTTCATTAGCCAAAATTCGGTTTAAAGGAACTTAGACTTCCGCTAATAATTCCTCCCAACTGCGACTCGGGGCTTCCGGTTGGGAGGTAATTTCTAAAATTTTATTTTTCGCTTGCGGTTGCTGGAGAGATGCCACACAAACTTGCGCCACTTTCGTCCGCGGAATACTGCCATCAAATTGGGTATCTGCTTGGGACATTACGATAGCATCCGGGGTGTCTTCGTTTCTTAAGCCACCGGGACGGACAATCGTGTAGTTCAAGCCGCTCTTTTGCAGTTCCGTTTCTGCTTGTTTTTTCCAAAACAGCACGAGCCAAAATAAGTTCAGCGGATGGAAAAACTTAGACACGCACAAAGAAGACACCATGACAAAATGCTCGATGTTAGTCTCTTTGGCAATATCAATCAGATTTTTGGTTCCCTGATAATCCACTTGATACGGCCCGGTGGGATTTAGGCTCGGCCGCGCCCCAGTGGCACATAATAAGACCGTAGCGTCTCCAATGGCCTCTCGCAAGCTATCCGGCTTTAAAACATCCCCCAATACCAACTCGGCTTCTGGGGGAAGTAGGCTTTTTCCTTGTTCTAAATTTCTCACCAAGGCACGCACCGGAATCCCAGCGTTGACCAACTCCTTAACAATGCGTTGTCCGGTTTCTCCGGTTGCACCAGCGACAAATGCCTTCATGTTCCATGACTCCTAAGTTAAAAACGGTCTTTCATGCTGCGTAAATGGCCAAAGGTTTTGACCGGATCTTGAGTTTGCGCGATCGTTTGTAAATTTTCATCTTCCCAACGCAAGAAGGGATTGCTTCGTTTTTCCTCTTCCAACAGGGAGGGCACTGTGGCTTTTCCTTCCTTACGGGCTTGTTGCACTTGTTGATACCGTTCCTGGACTACCGGATTGTTCGGTTCCACGCTAATGGCAAACTGATAATTTTTCAGGGTGTATTCATGAGCGCACCAGAGACGGGTTTTATCGGGAAGGTTCTTTAGTTTTCCCAACGAGTCCACCATTTGATTGGGCGTGCCTTCAAATAAACGTCCGCAACCCCCGACAAACATGGTATCTCCAGCAAACAGTTCACCGGTATCTTCTCCATTCATTGGGGGAAAATAATAGGCAATGTGGCCGCTGGTGTGTCCGGGAACAAAAAAGACTTCTCCGGAACGTCCGGCAAACGTTACAGTATCTCCTTCTTTTAAGAATACTTCTTGATGGGGAATACGTCCTTGATCTTCAGCACTGCCATAAACCACGGCTTGTGGATATTGCTTTTTCAGTTCCCGATTGCCGCCAACATGATCAAAATGGTGGTGGGTATTAAAGATCGCAACTAACTCAGCATCTAAGTCTTTCAACAGTTTCAAAACTGGTTTCGCTTCTGCGGGATCAACGGTGGCAGCAACCTTTTGTTGGGGATCATAGAGGACGAAAATATAGTTGTCTGAGAGAGCAGGTAAACGCTTAACTTCCATTTTTCCCTCCTTACTGAGGTGATGTCTGTTCTTCTACAGCAGCTGAATTCTGTTCCTGGGCAGTTGACTCTACTTCACTCGGTAATTCTAAACAATAGCCTGCCCCATAAACTGTTTTAATGTACATGGGATGACGGGGTTCCGGTTCCAGTTTCGTGCGGAGATGGCGAATATGCACGCGAATGGTTTCAATGTCGTCATCGGGATCATATCCCCATACTTCTTTCAAAATGTCGCTTGGGGAAACGGTTTGTCCATGACGTTGCAGTAAACAGTGCAGGAGTTCAAATTCCAGATGCGTTAATTTTACTGTTTCACTAAACCAAATCGCCTCGAAACGCTCTGGAACCAGCGTCAATGGGCCATAATTGAGAATTTCACTGTGTTTAGCCGCCTTGGGAATGCGGTCAGTGCGACGGAGAAGGGCGCGAACCCGTGCCAGCATTTCTTCCACTTCAAAGGGTTTGGTGAGATAGTCATCCGCACCGGCATTGAAGCCTTCCACTTTATCTTGGGTTTGACCTAATGCCGTCAACATCAAGATGGGGATGTCTGCGGTGCGATCATCCCGTCGTAAGCGTTGGCATACTGTTAAGCCATCCACGCGAGGCAACATCAAATCCAACATGATTAAGTCAGGTTGGAGTTGAACAGCAAGGGCTTGACCCTTCATACCGTCGTTTGCGGGTTCCACTGTGTAACCTGCCATTTCGAGGTTAATGGTAACCAGTTCGGAAATGGCGGGATCATCATCAATAACAAGGATTCTGGGCATCATTACGATAGCATTAGCTATACTTGAGTTTAAAGTTTGACAAGATGTTTTAATAGAAAATTAACATTTTTGTACCAATGGTACGGGACTGGCTTTCATCCTTTCCGTTGATAAAGATTTCTTGAAGAATTATAGAGAAAATTTTGCGTTCCTTTTAGGAAGTTTTAAGAATTATAACGAATAATAGGTCTTTATTACCAGTGATGACACCATCTTTTCCCCCGTATCTACCGCCTTGGTATCTACGCAATGGCATTGTGCAGACACTGACTGCCAACTATTGGTATGGCACAACTTGGAAACAATGGAATCATCGGGTGTGGTGGCTAAGGGGCTACTCTCCCATTCCTTGGCAAGAAAAGGTATTTTCGGGGGCAGACGAGGTGCCGCTCTGGGGAAAGTGGGCTTGTCCGCCTCAGGCTCATGGGACAATGATTATTAATTATGGAATTACCGGCAATACGGAAGACTCGTGGTATGCTTATTTAACTGCCTATAAAGCTTACTCTCAGGGCTGGGCCATTTTGTTATATGATTGCCGCGGCCATGGCAAAACCGCCGCCTTATCTGCTGTGCCCATGTCTGACGGTTGGCGTGAAGGCAGCGATCAAGTGCATCTAGCTGAGCAATTAGTGGAATTAGGCTGTCCTAAAAAAGTGGTTTTGGTGGGATTTTCTTTAGGCGGACAGTTGGCGTTATGGGGATTAAAAGAAGCAACACAAACGCCTTTGATTCAAGCTGCTGTTACTCTGGCGCCGAATTTAGAATCCAATCGTACCTTAAATTTTTTAGAACGCGATCCCTTTGGAAAACTCGTAGAACGCAAGTTTACAAAGGAATTAAGGACATTTGCGCGCAAACAAGCCCAGTCTTTTCCCAACTCATTATCACCAAATCGGGTGGAACGCATTCATTCCATTCGCAGTTTTGATCGAGAAGTGGTAATTGACTACTATGGATTTGCTACAGAAACGGATTACTATAACCAAACTGCTGGCTTATATTTGCTAGATCAATTAACATTACCTTATTTAATTGTTTATGCCGCCGATGATCCCATTTTTGATCCCAGTTTAGTCCCTGAAATTAAAAGTAAAGTAGATAAAAATCCTTATGGTTATTTATTATTAACCAATCATGGGGGTCATGTTTCTCATATTGGAAAAAAGAATGAGATTGAAGATCAATTTTGGGGCATTAATCGTTTATTAGCGTTTGCCAATCAAGTTTAATTTAGGTTAATAGTAAATTGTTAGTGATAACTTTAGAAATATTAAGTGAAAATAGTTTTTGGAAAATTGAAAAGTCGTCAACTGTCCAAGGAATCAGTTCCCATTGCTGATTAAGTAGGGTTTGGGTTAGCGAAGGTGCTTTCAAAATTAAAGAAAAGTGAGGGAATAACATATCAGCATTGGTTTTGATATTGTCAATATAGTCTAAACAATATTGATTGACATCAGAAATGGCATAGCCGACACTAAATTGAGGATAATTTTGTTTGAATTGGCTTAAAAACTGGTGATCAAATGAGGCAATGACTGCGCGATCGCGCCACGGTTCCAACATTTTTATTAAGTTAAGAACTGCTGAATCTGACCAAGTTTGAGGCGATTTCAATTCAATATATAAGTTTACCGGTGTTCCGGAAAACAGGTCTAAAACTTGTTCTAAAGTCGGAATCGTTTCCGTAGCAAATTTTGGGTGAAACCAACTTCCGGCATTTAAAGATTGCAGTTGCGCGATCGTTTTTTCTGCTACCTTGCCATTGCCATTGCTGGTGCGGTTAACCATTGCATCGTGAATAATTACCGGAATACCATCGGCAGAAATGTGAATATCAAATTCCACTCCCCAAACTGATTGGTTTAAAGCAGCATTGAAGCTAGCTAAGGTATTTTCTGGGGCAACTGCACTATAACCTCGATGGGCAATTACTTGATAGTTTTGACTGTTAACAGATTCCATAGTTGTTATTGGTTCAAGGGGGATGGTCATGCCTAGCCTCACGCCCTTGATAACACACATTGACATGGTCGAGAGAAGTAGAGACATTGCTAAACGAATGCCTCTACTACTCAAAAATTACTGTTCAGAAGAATTTAAGTTGCTAGGAAACGTCTGTGCATCCAGACAATCTTGGGCGGCTTTAACCGGAGAAATGTCTTGTTCTGGGGTATTGGTTAAACCGACAACACATTCTGAGTAACGCAGGGGAAGCAAACTGCGACGACAGTTTTCCACAATCATTTCCATGTTATCGGCTTTCAGAGAGTCATTGATATTGACAACACAGCTGGCTAAATCGAGGGGACGACGATCGCGATAGCAATTAGACAATGCCGTATCAGCAGAAATCCCCACTTCTTGATTCATACTCAGCACGCACAACGATAAATCTTTCGGGCGGAGGGCATCGGCACAAGCAGTGGAAGCCTTCTCTGGCGATAATCCCGCTTCCTGTAATTCCTCAGCACAGACTTTAAATTGATCGCCGGTTGCTGCTTGTAAAGGCCGAGCAGGCGTTAGCATAAAGAATACGCTCGTTTGTAGGGCCGCGATCGCGCCGAGTCGAGTAGTCCATCGCAATAGGTTTCCGGGTTTCATGTTTAATTAATTAGCAATAAAATGTGTTATTTGTTCATCAAGTTAAAAATAACCTGAAACCCAAAACGAGACAATCATTTTGGAGAAACTCTCCCATGACAGCAACCTCTCAACCGCTTTCCCTTCTTTTTCTTTCTACCCCGGTTGGCGTTTTAGGAACCGGAGAAGGCGGCGGCGTAGAATTAACTATCAAAAACTTAGCCCAGGATTTATTGCAAACCAAACATCAGGTAAACATTGTTGCCCCCACTGGATCTCAGTTAGACGGGATTCCCATTCAACCGATTCCGGGCAATTTACAAATTCCAGCGCAAGGAGAAGGCAGGGATGCCCCCATCGAGTTGCCAGCTAACTCGGTTTTAGCCAAT
The DNA here is from genome assembly GCA_042218725.1 of Halothece sp. Classification (GTDB taxonomy): domain Bacteria; phylum Cyanobacteriota; class Cyanobacteriia; order Cyanobacteriales; family Rubidibacteraceae; genus Halothece. Next base: position 6,564 of record JBDGQV010000095.1, read on the forward strand.
ATGTGTGACTATGCCCGGCAAGTACAGTCAGACTATGACTTAATTGTCAACTTTGCCTTTGACTGGCTTCCGTTCTATCTCACGCCGTTTTTTGAAACGCCCATTGCTCATTTCATCAGCATGGGGTCGATGAGTGATGCCTTAGATGAGATTATGGCACAAACTGCCACTCGCTTTCCCGGCACCTTGGCCGTTTATACCCGCACTCAAGCTGAAACCTTTCCCTTTCCCGAGGCTTGTCGTTGTTTAAGCAGCGGTTTAGATTTATCTTTATACGAATTTAGCCAAAAAACCGATGGATCTCTGGTTTGGTTAGGCCGTATTGCCCCTGAAAAAGGATTGGAAGATGCTGTCGCGGCCGCGCAACAAGTGGGGATGCCGCTGAAAATTTTTGGTTGGTTGCAAGACCAACAATATTGGCAAAATATTCTAGCTCAATATCCCCATGCCCCCATTGAGTATGGCGGATTTTTATCAACAAGCGAGTTGCAACAACAAATTCGTCACTGTCAGGCGTTGTTAATGACTCCCCGTTGGGTAGAAGCCTTTGGCAATGTTGCCATTGAAGCCTTGGCATGCGGTGTGCCGGTGATTGCTTATCAGCGTGGCGGTCCCGCAGAAATTATCCGTGATGGCAAAACAGGTTTCTTGGTGGAACCGGATAGTGTGGAAGGCTTAGTCAAAGCCATTTATCGCCTTGAGGAAATTGATCGTTGGGCGTGTCGTCAACAGGCAGAGGAAGAATATTCCTTAGCTGCGTTGCGCGATCGATTTTTAGCTTGGTTTGATGACATTTTGCAATCTTATCAATAAAAAGCCTTGGCGCTATTTTACCAGACAGCTTTGCTTATTGGGTTGACAATCACGTTTTATGACACAACTACAAAATTCGGTGATTTTATTGACAGGCGCGGCCGGAGGGTTTGGTCAACAATTTACTCGACAACTTTTAAAGGCAGGAAGTCATTTAATTTTAACTGACATTGATGAACAAATTCTCCAAGAAAAAACAGCAACCATCCAACAAGAAATTACCACCGGAAAAATTATTGCCTGTTGGGGAATTGATTTGTCAACTCATGAGGGCAGGCAAACCCTTTATGATGCAGTAAAAGGTTTAAATATTCCTGTTGATATTCTGATTAATAATGCTGGCATTGGTTTCTATGGTCGTATGGATGAAGTTCCCTTGCAAAAGTGGGAAACTTTAATGCAAGTGAATCTTCTAGCGCCGATGCATCTCACTTCGCTTTTTATGGCAGATATGATTGCTCGTCAGCAAGGACATATTGTTAATATTTCCTCCCTGGCAGGACATATTGTTCCTGGAGGAATGGCGCATTACGGTGCTAGTAAATTCGGTTTGCGAGGCTTTACTGAAGGACTTTTTAATGAAGTCAAACAATATAACATTCAAGTAACAGGCGTTTATCCTTTTTTTAGTCGAACGCCGCTTTTGCAGTCAAATCGATATGGGACATTAGGCAAAAAAACAGGAAGCATTCCTGATGATTTTATCACCGATCCCGCAAAAGTAATTGAAAAAACGATTCAAGGCATTGTTCGCAATCAACTTCATGTTTTTCCTGATAAAATTGCCCAGTTTCTTTATATACTAAAGCGATTTTTTCCGAATCTAATCAATTGGGCAACGGCAAGAGGGGACTTTAAATGGTAAATAATGTTTTCTTATGCATGTCCCCCAGAGGTGGTAGATAAGATTGCAATGAAAAATCAACTGTCAATTGTCCATAGGATAACCCTGTGATAGAGTTAC
>JBDGQV010000096.1:0-14325 GCA_042218725.1 Halothece sp.
GTAAAGCTAACCGTAAAATACACCGTCGCAGGATCAACAACGGAAATCAATACTTATCCCGCAAGTGACTATTGCCAATCATAAAATATAGCTTTTAATATCACAACCTATTTTTGTTGGATGTAACAATCATATTAAGATAATCTTACCCAAATGATGTCCAAGCCTTATTTTGAAGAAATAATCACCTTATTAAAGTTCTCTTTAAAACTAGGAATTGCGACATTGCAATTGTTCTCAGAGGGAACAATTTCTACAATCATCCCTGGTTTAAACCGTCTCAGCGATTAAACCAGGGGAAACATGACCTAGCTAGTGAAAACTAGGTTGATGACGAATCAAGTTCAGGAACTCCTCGCGAGTTTTCTGTTCCTCTTGAAATACGCCTAACATGGCACTCGTGACTGTCCAAGAACTTGGTTTTTGCACGCCGCGCATTACCATACACATATGGGTTGCTTCTAGAACAACAGCAACGCCCTGCGGTTCCAGGATGGTTTGAATTGCCTCAGCAATTTGTCTAGTGAGACGTTCTTGTACTTGTAACCGACGAGCATACATTTCCACAATGCGGGCTAACTTGCTTAAGCCCACGACCTTTTGATTGGGAATATAAGCCACATGCGCTTTGCCCATAAACGGCAGCATGTGATGCTCGCAAAGACTAAAGACATCAATATCTCTCACCAGCACCATCTCATTGTGCCCCTCATCAAAGATCGCGCCGTTGACGAGTTCCTCAAGAGATTGTTGATACCCTTGCGTCAGAAACTGCATTGCTTCTGCCACTCGTTGCGGGGTTTTGCGTAACCCTTCCCGTTCAGGATCTTCGCCCATCCCCTCTAGAAGGGTTTTCACCGCTTCCATCATTTTTTCCGTTTCCGGTTGGGGATAATCTTGAGTGCTGTCGTTAGTCACCGCAGCTTCTATAGAAGACGCACTATTGAGAGACACATTTTTGGTTACTTTGGCTGAACCGTTGGACATTGAACTGTTGGATGAACCAGTTGTCATAACTAAGAATTAAATTCCTTACCTCGTCTGCGTTTAATTAAAACCTAGCCATGGCCTTAGAGGGCACCGGCACTAGGCATCACCGTCATTTCTTCAATAACGGCTTTGTCGGGTAGTAAAGCAGCTTGCACAATCGTTTGCGCTACTACTTTCGGGTCAAGCATGGCATCCCGATTTAACTCCATTTGCACGGTTTCGCTATCCCAAAGGGGAGTATTGACGGCACCAGGCGTAATGGTGACAACACGAATGCCATTTTCTTTCTCTTCTCCAGATAGGGCTTTAGATAGAGTGATAATCCCCGCTTTGCTGACGCTATAGGCGCCCCAACTCGGGAAAGGGTTATGAGCAGCAATAGAAGCTACATTTATTATTGTGCCACCCCCGCGATCGCGCATAGTGGGTAAAATCCCTTGGATGCATTGGAAGACACTCGTTAAATTCAGGTTGAGTACTTGTTCCCATTCTTCAAGAGGGGTTTCATTAAGGGGATTGGTGTATCCCATGCCAGCGTTATTTACTAAAATGTCAACACCGCCAAAATCAGTGACAGCTGCTTGAATATTCTCTTTAACGGATTGAGTCGCTGCTAAATCCATTAGGTAGCATTTACAATTAACCTTGTTCCCAATTTCACTTAGCACAGGGTCAAGTCGCTCTTGAGACCGTCCGACGAGAGCGAGATCAACTCCTGCATCGGCAAAGGCAAGGGCAGTTTCTTTGCCAATGCCGCTGCTAGCGCCGGTGATTAGAGCTTTTGGACGATGCTGGGAGTCATCCATGTTATCCTCCAATGATTCGTTTGATGAGGTTTCAGAAGTTTGTTATAATCTCCTTTCCACCCAGAAATTTCTCCTTTGGCAATTAAGAGGGAGTCAACCTGATCTTGCCATAGGAGTTTCTGAAAAAGTTTAGAAAGCAAGGACATACGTTATTTGAGCAGAGGAAAATGCCTGGATCATCAAGCATAGACAGGCTTGGCAATCATTTGCTTGAACCCAAAGTTCAGTAATCGGTGCAATTTTCCTCGACATTAAAAAATGTTAAGTTTCTAAACCTTGCTTATTGTATCACCTGATTGGCGATTCATCGATGGTGATCCCAAATCGTTAATTCAAGCAAAACCAATGACCCTAGTACCCGATCAATTTTGGCAAACGGTTGAAACCGCCACCAAACACGCAACTCAATCTCAAGCGTTACAACCCATTCCCACGGACTATGAAATTATTGAAGATCAGGGGGTTCCTTTTTTAGTAAGAATCCTAACCAATTTAATTCGAAAAGAAAAAGCTAAAGAAAAACAAGCGCAACATAAGGAAGAAACCGGTGAAGATTTCGATCCTTTTTTACCCTATGAAAAAGACTTATTTGTGAGCGATGTTTCCGATACTCACATTTGTTTACTTAATAAATATAATGTCGTCGAAAATCATTTATTAATTGTTACTCGTGAATTTGAGGAACAAGAAGACTTAATTAATCATAACGACTTTACCGCCCTTTGTGCTTGTTTACAAAAAGTAGATGGACTAGGGTTTTATAATTCTGGAAAAGATGCCGGTGCCTCCGTGCGCCACAAACATTTACAACTTGTCCCCGGTTCTCTGGCTAGGAATCTTAACGAAATTCCCATTACCCCTGCCCTCAAAATGGCAGAATGTTCAGGAGAGTTCGGTGAAGTCCCTCTATTTTCGTTTCTTCATGGGTTTTGTTGGCTCAATCTCGATTGGACAGCTAATCCAGAAACCCTTGCTAAATCAGTGTTAGATTATTATCAAAAATTGCTCGGTAGGATTAATTATGAACCCGGCACTCCCTATAATTTTCTCATGACGCGCAACTGGATGTTATTGGTTCCCCGTAAACAAGAAAAGTTTCAATCCATTGGCATTAACTCCTTAGGCTTCGCTGGGGCTTTATTAGTAAAAAATCAGGAGGAACTACAATTAGTCAAACATCATAATCCCTTAGAAATTTTAGCCAGTGTTGGGAAACCAAAAACTAATTAATTAGTATTAAATTGGAGGTAAAAAAACTGAAACACCTAAGGCACTCGTTATCTTTTATTAGTATTAGCTATTATTCTCACCGATATTTGCGGTATTAGATCCAACTAAAGAAATATAAGGCTCAATTGCCAAATACTTTCTTGCTACCGTTTGGATTTGTTCGCTAGTGATATTTGCAATGGTCTCTTGAAAGAGATCATCAAACTCAACCCCTCGGTTTAAGGTTTCATACCAACCAAATAGTTGCGCTAATTGACCGTTACTCTGTTTGCCGAGGGCGTATTGCCCTAATAATTTATTCTTGCTGGCTTGTAATTCTTCTTCAGTGAGTTCCACTTCACATAGCCGTTTTACTTCTTGACGCAGCCCTTGTAAGGCAATCTCGACATTGTCAGGGGCAGTTCCAATATACGTCACTAATTGCGACGGTTCGAGGCGTGTGGGATAAAAGGCAGACACATCATAAGCCAGCCCTTGCTTTTCCCGCAATTCTACAAATAACCGTGACGAGAGACCATTTCCCAGATAGGTATTGATTAATTTCAAAATTGGGTAATCGGCATTTTGTATGGAAGAAGTGAGATAACCCAACATGATAATCGTCTGTTGCGTATTTTGAGCGATAGACTGTTGCGAGGGTTGAGGTGTAAGAGAAGGTAAGGAAGGCGTCGGTTGCGGGGTTGACGGTTGCTTCCAGTCGCCAAAGACTTTCTCCACTTCCTGAATTCCTTGTTCTAACGTAATACGTCCGGCTAAACTGATGACTAATTGATCTGGACGGAAATAAGTGCCATGATAGGCTTCTAATTCAGTGCGGGTTAGTTGAGCAACGGTTTCTGAAGTGCCTAAAACCGAGACGCCATAGGGATGTTGGGGATACATTTGTGCCCGCAGTTGATTAAATGCCACATTGAAGGGCTGTTCTTGTTGCGCAAAGATAGTTTGTAGGGTGAGGGCTTGTTCCAGTTCAATTTCATCGTCTGGCAGGCTTGGGGCACGCATTAACTCGGCCACCAATTGCAACATTTCTGGGAAATCCTCAGAGACCGTTTTGACACCAATGCTGAAGTAGTCATTCGAACTCTCAGCATTTAAGCCGGCGCCAATAGATTCTACTTTTTCTGCAATGTCTGCTGCATTCAGGCTTTCTGTGCCCTTAGTAATGACTGTGGAGAGTAAATGGGAGACACCGGCTTGAGAGAGAGGTTCCACTCGCGTGCCAGCGTTTTTTAGAAATAATCTGCCGGCAATAATATCAGCAGTGGGATTTTCAATAACAATGAGGGTGATTCCATTATCTAAGGTAGTACGTTGAATCGGTTGGCGAGTCGGACTTGGTTTTAGGGTTTGCATTACAGTTTTGACTTAAGTTGTGCTTTATTGAATTCTACGTCCGGTTAAGAATTGTCTCACTTCTAACATAGCGGAGTAAGTAGGCAGGATGTGCAAGGTATGTTCCGGAGGCGTTTGGTTTAAGGCAACGTCAATGGCTTCTTTTAAGTTTTCTTTGATAATGAGATTTAAATCAGAATTGTTAAGGCTTTCTTGACTATATTGAATCCGTAATGCCATATCATAAACGCGATCGCCGCTAATGACAATTGTCCCGCCTTGCGCCACTAATTTTTCGGTATCCACATCCCAAATCCATGAAACATCGGTTCCATCTGGCGTGCGATCGTTTAATACCAATAAGGTAGTTTCGGAGTTGCCTTGCGCCTTAATTTCATTAATCGTACGAATCGTTTCATTCATTCCTACTGGGTTTTTAGATAATAAAATTCGTACTTGTTTCCCTTTAACCGTTAATTCTTCAGCCCGTCCAAAAGCAGCGCGGAACGTTTTAATCGTTTGCTGAATTAAGGGAACGGAAATATTTAATTCTTGAGCCGTTAAGCCCGCTGCTAAGGTATTATATTTATTGTAAACCCCCACTAAAATTTGTCCCCATTCTTGACTATTAATATCTAATTGTGCTTTGCTAAAGTCGCAACTGGGACAGTGATAATCGCCTAAATGAGATAGATAAACCCCTTGATACTCTAGGGAAGCACCGCAAGCCGGACAATAAATCGAGTCAACAGCATGGGGAATTTCTTCTAAATATAAGTGCGGCTCATTTAAACCAAAAAATAAAATGTGTTGTGGTAAGTTTTTTCCTAAATAACAAAGGGTGGGATCATCGGCGTTTAAAATGACTGTGGTGGATTGCGGTAGCGGCAGAATTGCTTCTTGCCATTTTTCGCTAATCGCATCAACTTCTCCGTAGCGATCGAGCTGATCGCGAAATAAATTTAAGCCTAAAATAATCCTGGGTTGACAGTCTTTTAATAACAGGGGAAAAACATTTTCATCAACTTCTAAAATGGCATAATCAGCGTTGAGTTTTCCTAATAGATTTGTGTCTGCTAAAAGTGCCGTAATTAAGCCATTAATTAAGTTTGCTCCTGTGGCATTATGCGTAATTTTAGCACCGGTTTCTTCTAAAATTGTTCTCAACAGAAGAGAAGTTGTGGTTTTCCCATTTGTTCCCACAATTAAAATAATTCCTTCTCGTACTTGTTCACATAACAGTGTTAAGAGTTTCGGATGAAGACGATTGGCAATTTCCCCTGGAAGAACACTTCCTGCACCTAAACCAAGTTTTCGGATAACAGCAGTCACGGTTTTGGCAAGAGCAACGGCTAAACCTAAACGAGCGCGATCGAGCAATTTCATGTTAGTTAAATACGATCAATTAATTTTCCTACCTATCATAGAATCATTTATTTCTTTTTCTGTAAAATTAGTTAACAATTTGCCATGTCGATGTTAGTTTAGTCAAAGAAGTTGGCGACTGATTCGTCTAATTCATGTCAGAAAAACTCTTGATTATTGGTGTATCCTACTGGGTTATTGCTAACTCATTCTCTTTTACGCCGAGGAAAGTACCAGGGGGAAATTTGTGAGGGTTGTCCTGATCTTACTCAAGTTGCTATCTCAGTAACGAACCTTTCCCATTTGTTGGAAAAAGAGGGACGCAAAGCAGTGCCAACCATTGAAGGATGAGAAGGCGCGATCGCGACTCCTAATATATTTGTACAAAGCAGTATGATCTCTAGTCAAACAAGAAAACCCCGTCACGGGAAAATAGCCCCTTCTCTCCATTGATCATAATCAATTAGTTACGATCATTTTACAGCATTTACCGTAGAGTTATGAAAAGCGCAACTCGAAATTCAGTTTCACGCTAAATGTAACGCGATTTGTCAAAACCCAAAAACGGTTGCAATTCAACAAAATGACAACTGTTTGACCACTGATTACACGAGTTTGAGTCCATCCTCAACTAGGAAAGTATTTAGTAAAAGCCATCGGATTACGCTATAAAGAAAATAATTGCTGATGATTATAACTCCGTTTTTTAGAACAAACAAATGCTATTCCTCAATTCGAAACGGAACGACTAAATGGGGAAATTGTTAATGATTAAACAGGCATATATTTAGTCCCCAATTCCAGTAGGCAATAATCCGTTTAAGATATTCTTAATGGCAAGTTCAAAAATCAAACCCAAACAATAAGTATGAATAGTACAGTGAACAAACAACTCATTATTGGTGCTGGATTTGTCGGTTTAGGAATTGCGCAAGCCTTAAAAGCAGCAAAAATTCCTTACGATCAAGTTGATGCTAGTGACGATATTGGCGGGAATTGGTATCACGGGGTTTATGAAACAGCTCATATTATTTCTTCCAAAAAAGTCACCCAATTTTCTCATTTTCCCATGCCAGCGCATTATCCTGACTTTCCCAGCGCGCAACAAATGCTCGATTATTTACATACTTTTGCTGACCATTTTCAGTTACGACCCAATATTGAACTGAATCGGAAAGTCGTTGATGTCCGACCCGTCGAAAATAATCTTTGGCAAGTGACATTTGCAAATCAACAGCAGCGCATTTATAAAGGAATTATCCTCTGTAATGGTCATCATTGGTGCAAACATTTTCCAGAATTGCAAGGAGAATTCTCAGGAAAAATCATTCATTCCAAAGATTATAAAAAACCTGAACAACTGCGCAACCAGCGAGTTTTAGTCATTGGCGGCGGCAACTCCGCTTGCGATATTGCAGCCGAAGCTGCCCGAGTCGGCGCAAAAAGCGTGTTAAGTCTGCGAGAGTCAGTATGGTTTCTTCCTAAAACCTTTGCCGGCAAACCTGTCGTCGATTTAGTTCGCGGTTGGATGCCGGAATGGTTTCAACGTCTCATTGCTTACGGCATAATTCGCCTGACCTTTGGAAAGCATGAAGACTATGGAATGAGTAAGCCCAACTATCGCATTTTTGAAAAACATCCCACTTTAAATAGTGAAGTGCCCTATTATATTAAACACGGCCGCATTACAGTGAAACCGCAAATTCAACAATTAGCAGGGGACACCGTTCAATTTACCGATGGCAGTGAAGAAGCGTTTGATCTGATTGTTTGCGCCACTGGCTTCTATGTCGCCTATCCCTTTTTACCGCAACAATTGCAACGCGTCCAAGGTCCCGTGGTTCAATGCTATGGCGGATCGTTTCTCCCTGACTACAAAGGATTGGCGTATCTAGGATGGGGACAAGCCCGTGGGGGCGTCGGTTCCCTAATTTCTGCTTATGGTCCCGTTTTTGCCCGTTTGCTAAAGCTTCAGGATGAAATTAATGTTCCCCTCGGTCGCGTTTTTCAAGATATGGGGCAGTCGCCGCCAAAAACCCATCTTTCGGATCCCCATAAAGTGTTTAGACAGTTAAAACTCCTCAACTTTGGCTTTCCCCTTTTTGCCAAGAAAGCCCATCAGGTGGATGCTAAGAATCCCGAATTCCAAAATACGCCAATTTGATTCTTGATCATTAAAATTCAGCATTTTCTGGGGTACGAGGAAAGGGAATTACATCCCGAATATTGCCCATGCCTGTCATAAACTGAATCAAGCGTTCAAAGCCTAACCCAAAACCGGAATGGGGAACTGTGCCATAGCGTCGCAGATCCAGATACCACCACAATTGTTCCGGTTCCATCCCTGCTTCTTTGATCCGTTTCTCTAAAATATCGAAGCGTTCTTCCCGTTGCGAACCGCCAATGATTTCACCAATTTTGGGCGCTAACACATCCATCGCGCCAACGGTTTTTTCATCATCGTTGAGACGCATATAAAAGGCTTTGATGCTGCTGGGATAATCCGTGACAATGACGGGTCGTTGGAAGTAGTCTTCACATAAATAGCGTTCGTGTTCCGATTGTAAATCGACGCCCCATTCCACTGGATATTCAAACTTTTTATCAGCTTTTTCCAACAGCGCGATCGCGCTTGTATAGCTAATGCGTTCAAAGCCTTGATTAATAATATTATCGGCAGTGGTCAATACCGAATCATCAATCCGTTGATTGAAAAATTCCATGTCTTCCGGGCACTCATCCAACACGGTTTGGAAGATATGTTTGAGGAACGCTTCTGCCCAATCCATATCCCCTTGCAAATCGCAAAACGCCATTTCCGGTTCAATCATCCAAAATTCCGCTAAATGGCGCGAGGTGTTAGAATTTTCAGCACGGAACGTAGGGCCAAAGGTATAAACGCGATCGAAACTTAACGCCATCGCTTCTGCTTCCAATTGGCCGCTCACTGTCAGATAAGCCGGCTGTCCGAAAAAGTCTTGGGAATAGTCCACTTTCCCATTTTCCTTGGGAACATTGTTGAGATCGAAACTGGTGACGTTAAATAACTCTCCTGCCCCTTCACAATCATTGGTGGTAATAATGGGGGTATGCATCCATAAAAAGCCATGTTGTTGGAAAAACTGATGGACAGCATTGGCACAGCTATTTCGCACTCGCATTACTGCACCTAGCGTATTGGTTCGCGTTCGAATATGTCCTATAGTACGGAGAAATTCAAAGGAGTGGCGCTTTTTCTGCAGGGGATAGCTTTCGGGATCCGCTTCTCCATAGACAGTTACGGCAGTCGCTTGCAACTCAATGCTTTGCCCCTTTCCAGGAGATTCAGCTAAAGTTCCCGTCACCTCTACTGAAGTACCAGTATTGAGTTGATCCAGTTTCTCCTGATAATTGTCTAAGTTTGGTTCCAATATGACTTGTAAATTGGCCAAAGAGGAACCATCATTGACTTCCATAAAGGCAAACTTTTTTGATTCGCGTTTGGTGCGAACCCACCCTTGAATGGTTACTTGTTCTTCCGGTTGTCCGTTGCGGAGTAAGTCTAGGATGCGACGTTTTGTCATCAGTTTTGAGTCTCTATCACAAAAAAATGGGCTATGTAGGATTCGAACCTACAACCAATCGGTTAAGAGCCGAGTGCTCTACCATTGAGCTAATAGCCCTTACCTCTATACAAATTAATTTACAATTTGGTCTTGTTGCAATCAATGTTTTCAATTGTATAGCATTTGTTAGTTAATTGAAGAACCAGTTATGTTTATGAGATTTTTTGATTGATAATTCCTGATTGGTATTTTGAATATGTAACGAATGACAAATAATAAATTATAGTCTTTATGCTTTCTCTTGGTACTTTTTATCTAGAACTCGTCAATATTAAAAATTATATGAAATCGAGTAACTCATGCGACACATGAGGCATCCCTATTTCCTTGTCTCCCACCTTTGGCCAAGTAATCTGTAGCAAAGATTTAAATATTTCATATTACAAGCTCTCTTCATTAAATAATATTCCTGCCATCATTGATAAGATAGGGGAATGACGGCAACATCACCAAGGTTTAAGATGGCGAAACAAAACGTTACCCCTTATGGCAGTTGGAAATCTCCCATTACCTCAGATTTAATCGTTTCGGAAAGTATTGGTTTGGGGGGTGTCGTCTATGATCATCAAGATATTTATTGGTTAGAAGGACGTCCCTCAGAAGGGGGAAGATCTGTTTTAGTCAGACGGACGCCTCAAGGAACTGTGGAAGATGTTACCCCTCAACCGTATAATGTTCGGACTCGCGTTCATGAATATGGCGGTGGCGCATTTTTAGTAGCTGATGGCACCGTTTATTTTGTCCATTTTGACGATCAGCGTCTTTACCGAAAATTGCCCAATGCGGATCCCGAACCCCTAACGCCTCAGGGGAAACGGTCTTACGCAGAACCTTTATTAGATACTCAGCGCGATCGCGTGATCTGTATTTGTGAAGATAACAATACCATTGATGCTGAACCCCGCAATTACATCGCGACAATTGACTTAAATATAGGCAAGGTTGCCCCGCTCGTTTCAGGATGCGATTTTTATGTGTCGCCGCGACTTAGCCCAGATGGGAAAACCTTAGCTTGGGTACAATGGAATCATCCGAACATGCCCTGGGATGATACCGAACTCTGTATCGGAACGGTCAATGAAGACGGCAGTATCAGTGACATTCAAGTGGTTGCTGGCGGCAAAGACGAAGCGGTTTGTCATCCCCTCTGGTCGCCGGATGGGCAATTATATTTTGTTTCTGACCGCACGAACTGGTGGAATTTATATCGTCTTACTTCCGAGGGGGAAATCGAATCCCTGTTCGAAATGGAAGCAGAATTTGCCTTTCCCCATTGGGTATTTGGTTTGTCGTTATATGACTTTATTTCCCCAGAACAGATTATCTGTACCTATACCCAACATGGACAGTGGTATTTAGCTACTCTGAATACCAAAGCAAAAACGCTTAAAACCCTTGATATTCCCTATACGGATATCGGTTCTGTTCACACCCAAGCTAATGAAGTTGTATTTATCGGCGGGTCGGCAACTGAACCTACCTCAGTGGTTGAAATGAATATCGAAACCGGAAAAAGCCGGGTTCTCAAACAATCAACCAATTTAGACCTGGATCCGGGCTATCTCTCCGTGCCAGAATCCATTGCTTTCCCCACAACTGGCGATAAGACGGCTTATGCTTGGTTTTATCCGCCTCAAAATAAAGATTATCGCGGACCAGACGGCGAATTGCCCCCATTAATTGTGAAAAGTCATGGCGGTCCCACGGCAGCCACCAGTCCTCGGTTTAATTTGAAGATTCAGTATTGGACCAGTCGCGGGTTTGGCTTTGTTGATGTCAATTATGGCGGCAGCACCGGTTATGGGCGGGAATATCGGCAACGCTTACGAAAGAATTGGGGCATTGTTGATGTCGATGATTGTGTCAATGCAGCGAAGTATTTAGCCCAAACCGGCAGAGTGGATGGCAATCGTCTAGCCATTACCGGCGGCAGTGCTGGCGGTTATACCACCTTAGCCGCGCTAACCTTCCGGGATACCTTTCAAGCGGGGGCAAGCCATTATGGGGTCAGCGATTTAGAAGCGTTGGCGCAAGAAACCCATAAATTTGAGTCCCGGTATTTGGATCAATTAGTAGGAAAATATCCCCAAGAAAAAGACATTTATCACGCGCGATCGCCCATTTATCATACAGAACAACTCTCCTGCCCGGTGATCTTTTTCCAAGGGTTAGAAGACAAAGTGGTGCCCCCCAATCAAGCAGAAAAAATGGTGGAAGCCATTAAACAAAAAGGACTGCCCACCGCTTATGTTCCTTTTGAAGGGGAACAACATGGGTTCCGTCGCGCTGAGAATATTAAACGCGCATTGGATGGCGAATTTTATTTCTATTCTCGTGTCTTTGGATTTACGCCTGCTGAAGACATTGAACCAGTAGAAATTATGAATTTGTAAGATTACTGACTTAAAACAACGAGGCGACGCTGAGAGGTCAATTGTGACACAAGTAGCATCCAAAGGAGTAACGTTTGAAGAATTCATTCATTGGTATCCCAACAATGGCATTCCTTACGAACTCCATGAGGGAGTAATTATTGAGATGCCACCGCCAACAGGAGATCATGAAAAAGTTGTCGGCTTTATTGCACGTAAGCTAACTGTGGCGTTTGACCGAGTTAACTTACCCTACACTATTCCGAAAACGGCATTTATTAAACACGAGAGAACTAATTCTGCCTACTTGCCTGATATTTTACTATTAAATCTTGATAATTTAAGGAATGAACCTTTCTGGAAAAAAGAGTCAACGGTTATCCAACCTGCATCAATTCCCTTAGTCGTTGAAGTAGTTAGTAGCAATTGGCGTGATGATTATTACAAAAAACTAGCTGATTATGAGGAAATGGGACTTCCTGAATACTGGATTGTTGATTATGCTGCTTTAGGAGGAAACAAATTTCTTGGCGATCCTAAACAACCTACGATTTTTGTCTGCGAACTAGTTGACAATGAATACAAGATGAATAAGTTTCAAGGCAATAGCCGAATTATTTCTCCAAATTTTCCTCAACTTAATTTAACTGCTCAACAGGTTTTTGACGCAGCTTAAATTTTTGACGTTTTAATCATGATTTGACTACTACTCTGGCGGAAATTTAGCTAGAGTTTCAATCATAATGGAAAATTTGTAAAATGCTTTTTATCGTTAACTTTCGGTGAGATTACTCCCAACTAATTCCGCAACAGTTAAATTAATGTCAGGAAATGCCAAACTAGAAATCGTTAGATTCGGTTGCAAAATTTGAACTTGAGAAAAGCGATCGCGCAACGGAAAACGATAGACTTCTAAACAGTTTTCATTCAAATCAATCAACCAGACTTCTTGAATGCCGGCACAGGCATATAAGGGAATTTTAACAGCGCGATCGTATTCAATACTCGTTTCAGCAACTTCAATCAGTAAATAAATATCATCAGGTTGAGGATGTCCCGCAGCATAATAATCGGAACGAGGATGCAACAACACCACATCAGGTTGCGGTTCCGATTTATCATCAATAGTAATCGGATTTTGAATCCATCGCAATGCTTGTTTTTCTAGACGATCAGCAAATAGATCATCTAAACGGGCAACCGTAGAAGCATGACGATAACCGATTGGGGACATAGGAATAATTTCTCCTGCAATTAATTCTACGCGATCGCGCTCAGTGAGAATCCCCGCACTCGCCATTTGATGATATTCAGTTACATTAAATAAACGTTTTTGCAACAACATCTTGACACCATGGAAAATGAATGATGAGTCGTTAATAAAAGTTGAAGGAAAAAAATTGTTATGTCTCACGCCACCGATATTGTAACCCTTGGTCGCTGGATGGCCGCGGATTTTAGCAATCAACAACAAGCCTTTACCAACCCGCCATTTTTTGCTCACGTTCGAGTTGGGATGCGCCCCTTACCGGTAGAGTTATTATCAGGGATTAGTCTGTTTGTGGAACAGGCTTATGATTATATGTTGAATAATCCCTATCGGGTACGCGTTTTGAAATTAATACAAGCTGATGATCATATTCAAATTGAAAATTACAAGTTAAAAGAGTCTGAACCCTATTTTGGGGCAAGTCGAGAACCGGAACGCTTGTTAGAACTGCCAGCGGATAATTTAGAAAAACTCCCTGGTTGCAATATGATTGTTCATTGGACTGGAAGCAGCTTTAAAGGAGAAGTGGAACCCGGAAAAGCGTGTAAAGTGGTTCGCAATGGCAAAGAAACTTATCTTGATAGCAGTTTTGAAATTGATAATGAAAAGTTTATCAGTTTAGACCGCGGACGCGATCCAGAAACCGATGAACGGGTGTGGGGATCAGTTGCCGGGGCGTTTCATTTCGTGCGTTGGGCAAGTTTTGCTGATGAAGTAAAAGCCCCCTCTAATGTTGGATAATCTGTAGCTTGTTGTAACATTTCCCCTCTTTCCAGTTTTTTTTGGCGAGGGGAATAGCGCGATCGCGCCTTTACCCCCTAAATCAACATTTTGTTTTAATCTAAAGATAAAAAGGACTTGTCATCAGAATAATGGTCACTTCGCAACGTTCGTTCCTAGGGGAAACTCGTACTGTCTTACAGGGAGTGCGCTGGCAAACCTATCAAGCCTTAGTGCAAGATTTAGCAACAGAAACTGCTGGAAAACGCTTAGCCTATGACCAAGGCACCCTGGAAATTATGACGCCCTTACCAGAACATGAGGTGAATAAGCGACTGTTGGGACGGATGGTGGAAGCAGCAACAGAAGTCTTAGGGTTAGAGATTTATAGTTTGGGGTCTGTCACTTGGAGTCGGGAAGATTTACAGCGTGGAATTGAACCGGATGAATGTTATTACATTACCCAGGAAGCAAGGATGCGAGGACGGTTGAGTTTTGACCTTAATGTTGACTCTCCCCCTGATTTAGCCATCGAAATTGATATTACCAGTAGTTCTCTTAACCGTTTAGAGATCTATGCTTCGCTGGGAGTGAAAGAAGTATGGCGGTTTGATGGTCAAGACTTATTAATCTAT
>JBDGQV010000097.1:0-3668 GCA_042218725.1 Halothece sp.
AAATGCATTTGCAAGGAAGACGACAAAATTAACTCTAAATTAGGCTTGTTAATTCGTTAAAGTAGACATTAAGCGTTGAAAAGCAGTGTTGACTATTTCATCGGTCAAACTGCAACTGCCAAAGGCAAAAACTTTTTTTGGCAGTTTCGCAAACCACAATTATTAACGCTAAAAATGCTCGATTCTACTCTTGAAGACCAATCCTCAACACCGGAGCGCAATTCTCCCATTCAAGGGGAAACGGAAGTGACACTTGCGATTAACGGGGAATCCCATACTGTCAACATTGAGCCGCGAGTAACCTTATTAGATGTCCTGCGAGAGCGTTTAGGGCTCACCGGCAGTAAAAAAGGTTGCGATCATGGACAATGTGGCGCTTGTACTGTCCTGATTGATGGGGAACGAGTATATTCCTGTCTCTCCTTAGCCATTATGCAGGAAGGCCAAACCATTGTCACCATTGAAGGCTTAGGCAGTGAAGAGCAACTCCATCCCCTTCAAGTTGCCTTTATGGAAAATGATGGATTTCAGTGCGGTTATTGTACCCCTGGGCAAATTTGTGCTTCAGCAGCTTTGCTGGAAGAAGTCAAACAAGGCAGCGCTAGCGCCATTACACCCGATTTAACTTGTCTTCCCGACCTAGAAACCTTATCGGAAGCAGAAATTAAGGAACGGCTCAGCGGCAACCTTTGTCGTTGCGGTGCCTATAATGGCATTATCGCTGCGGTACAACAAGTTTTGGGACAAGTTGCTCCCTCTCCTGTGGCTAATATCTTAGTTGAAGAGTCTGAGCAATGAAACAATTTTCCTATGTCCGGGCTAGTTCCCCTCAAGATGCCGTCCAACGCGCGATCGCGCATCAGGAGTCTCAGTTTATTGCCGGCGGTACGAACTTAGTTGATCGCCTAAAAGCATTTCTCGATAATCCCTCCGAACTCATTGATATTTCCCGCCTGGGTTTAAAAGAAATTGAAACCATGCCGGATGGGGGCATCCGCATCGGAGCAATGGTGAGCAATACCACAGTGGCAAACCATCATCAAATCCGACAGGATTATCCCTTATTATCCCGTGCTATTTTATCGGGCGCATCGCAACAAATTCGCAATGTGGCAACTGTCGGCGGGAATTTACTGCAACGAACCCGTTGTCCGTACTACTACGATACAGCATTTGCTTGTAATAAACGGGAACCGGAAAGCGGTTGTGCTGCCCGCCACGGGATTAATCGCATGCACGCCATTCTCGGAGCAAGCGAGGAATGTATTGCTGTGCATCCCTCTGATATGTGTGTTGCCCTAGCCGCCCTAGATGCATTTGTCGAGGTAGAAGGAGCAAATGGGCAGCGGCAAATTCCCTTTACTGAGTTTCATCGGTTGCCGGGCAATACCCCGCAATGGGATAGCAATTTGGAAGCGGGAGAACTAATTACCGCAGTTATTTTACCGCCTAATCCAACAGCAAAAACCGGAATTTATCTAAAATTGCGAGATAGAACATCTTATGCCTTTGCTTTGGTTTCAGTGGCAGCCATGGTTGCCTTAGAAGGAGATGCGACTCATCATGCCCGCTTAGCCTTAGGAGGCGTCGCCCACAAACCTTGGCGTGCCTTGGAAGCAGAATCGTTTCTTGAAGGAAAACCTGCTACATCTGAGACGTTTGAGCAGGCCGCAGACATGGCATTACAGCAAGCTCAACCGCTATCTCATAACCGTTTTAAAGTAAGCATGGCAAAACGAGCCATTAAGCGCGCATTCACGATTTCTGCCCAGGGAGGAAGCACGGCATGAATAAAGTTGTCGGGACATCAGTCAATCGCAAAGAGGGTTTGGCCAAAGTCACAGGGAAAGCTCCCTATAGTGCTGAACACCCTATTCCGGGAATCATTCATGGTTATTTAGTCACTTCCACCATTGCCAAGGGGCGAATTCAATCAATTGATACTCAAGCTGCTGAACAAGCGCCCGGTGTTATTGCTGTATTTACTCACAACAATCGACCCCCCATATTTCAACCGGATAATGACTTCCAAAACTCGAAAATTTATGAAAGCCGTCTCCCCTTATCGGATGACCGGATTTACTATGGCGGTCAGATTATTGGCTTAGTGGTTGCGGATACATTTGAACAAGCGCGAGAAGCATCCCAATTAATCAAGGTCGAGTACGAGGTGGAAACGCCCTTAGTTGATGCCCAGCAAGCTACCTATGAACAGGGCATTTCTATGTTTGGGGAAGCGATGACCTTTAGCAAGGGCGAATTTGCCACCGGCAATTTTGAAGCTGGCATCGCCAATGCAGCAGCAAGCATTGAGGCAACCTATGAAACTGCCACAGAACTTCATTCTCCCATGGAACCCCATGCCATTATTGCTCATTGGCAGGACTCAGACTCGCTAACAGTCTACGAACCTTCTCAACATGTTATGGGTTCCCAGCGCACGTATGCGCAATTATTTGGGATTTCTCCGGAAAATGTGCACATTGTTACCCCCTATATTGGCGGGGCGTTTGGCTCGAAAGCATTTCCTTGGTCTCATGGTATTCTTTGTGCTGCTGTTGCCCGGGAACTGCAACGTCCGCTGAAGCTAGTGGTTAGTCGGCGTCAAATGACGGCGAATACCGGTCACCGTTCGGAAACGGAACAAACCCTTCACTTGGCCGCAACTGCCGAGGGAAACCTCATGGGAATTTCCCATAATGCGCGATCTTGCACTTCTCCGGTGGAAACATTTCCCGAACCTTGCACCAGCATTACGCCAGTCATGTATAAGGCTCCCAATCTTAAGTTGAATCAGGAATTAGGGACTTTAAATGTTGGTGTTCCCACATTTATGCGCGCTCCCGGAGAAACACCGGGAATGTGGGCGATGGAATCAGCCATGGATGAATTAGCCTGGGCTTTGAACATGGATCCGGTGGAACTGCGACTGAAAAATGAAACCACCGAACACCAAAAAACGGGATTGCCTTTTTCAGCAAAACATTTTGCCGATTGTCTGAAAGTGGGGGCAGCACGTTTTGGCTGGGAAAACCGGGCACCGCAACCTCGTGCCCAACAGACGGAAGATGGTAAGTTCATCGGTTGGGGAATGGCTGCTGCCTCTTTTCCAGCTTGGCGAAGCAGTACGTCTGTCACAGTACGGTTGTTGCCTGATGGTAATGCCCATGTTCTGACATCAGGAAATGATATTGGTACTGGCGCTTATACCATGGTTGCCATTACGGCAGCCGAAGGCTTGGGGATTTCCGTTGATAACGTAAATGTAGCACTGGGAGATTCCCGCTTCCCAAACGGAGGAATTGCCGGGGGTTCCATGATGACGGCTTCTCTTTCTCCTGCGGTTTTTCAAGCTTGCCGGGATGTTCTTCAAGCAGCTAATGCGGAGACCGTTTCCGAAGCTTGTACAAAATTGCAACAGTCGGGACAACCCCATTTGGAAGCAACCGCTTCTGCTGCGCCAAGTCAGGAAATGCAACAATGGGCGTTTCACTCTTGGGGCGCTCATTTTTGTGAAGTGGCAGTGGATGAAACGCTTGGACAATTACAGATTACGCGCTGGGTTTCGGTGATCAATATCGGGCAAGTCATGAATGCCAAAGCGGCAGCCAGTCAAATTCGAGGCGGTGTCATTATGGGGATTGGGGAAGCATTGATGGAAGCCTGCC
>JBDGQV010000097.1:3768-22630 GCA_042218725.1 Halothece sp.
CAAATTCGAGGCGGTGTCATTATGGGGATTGGGGAAGCATTGATGGAAGCCTGCCATTTTGATCCCCAGATTGGTTATCCCACAGTTTATGATTTGGCAACTTATCATTTTCCGGTTCATGCCGATATTCCACGCATTGATGTCAGCTTTGTGGGCGAACCCGATTATAAGTTTAATCCGTTAGGCGTTCGCGGCGTCGGGGAAATTGGCATTACCGGCGTTGCGCCAGCAGTGGCGAATGCGATTTATCATGCCACCGGCAAACGGCTGCGAAGTTTGCCCCTTACCCCGGATAAGCTAATGGCTTAACGCTTCTTTGGAAAACAACTGCTATGAATGAGTTAAAGCGTATCCTGCAAGCGTTTGAACAGCGTCAACAACGCGGACAACGAACTGCTTTAGCAACTGTTGTCCAGACTAGCGGGTCGGTTTATCGGCGACCAGGGGCTCGGATGTTATTAACTGAGGAAGGAGAGATCATTAGTGCGATCAGTGGAGGCTGTTTGGAAGCAGATGTGCTGGCACGGGCGCAATCCAGTTTAGAAGAGGAAACGCCGCCGTTTGTTGTGCGATATGATACCACCAACACCGAGGAGGATTTGTTATTCGGCTTTGGCTTGGGTTGCAATGGCATTGTTGATGTACTGATTGAACCACTGCATGAGGAGAATGGTGCCAGTCAACTATCTTTTATTCGCGAGTGTTTAGAAACTCAAAAATCGGGCGTCATTGCAACTGTATTTGCCGTTGAGGGCGTTGCTGATTTGGCAGTGGGCGATCGCGCGATGATGAAATCCGATGGCACGGTTATTAATCAAATTTCCGATTCCGATTGGGCGGAAACGCTGATAGCAGACATGCAAACCCCCCTAACGGAAGGGAAAAATCATATTCAGTCCTACAGCCTGCCTCAAGGCGAAATCCGTGTTCTATTTGAAGTCATTCATCCCCCGGTACCGTTACTGGTGTTTGGTGCCGGATATGATGCCGTTCCCGTGATCCAATTTGCCAAACAATTGGGATGGCAAGTAATAGTCATTGATCATCGCGATGAGTATTTGACGCGCGATCGCTTTCCGCAAGCGGATCAATTATTAGAATGCAAACCTGATCCTTGTGACGCATACCAGCATTTATTAACGCCGCAAGCGGTGGCTGTGGTGATGACGCATCGTTATGTCAGCGATCGCGCCTTTCTCAAACACTTAATCCCGTCTCAAATCCGTTATTTGGGGATTTTAGGACCAAAAACTCGCATGGCAAAATTGTGGCAGGATTTAGCCCAACAGGAGGTTACAGTAACGGCAGAACAAAAACAGCGCATTTATAATCCTGTCGGCTTGGATGTGGCAGCGGAAACCCCAGAAGAAATTGCGCTCTCTATTATTGCAGAAATACAAGCTGTTATTGGCGGGGGAAAAGGCAGTTTTTTGCGCGATCGCGCCGGTTCAATTCACACTCCGATCCAACACTCATGGGCAACATCGGCATCATAATTTTGGCAGCGGGGGCTTCCAGACGGATGGGGCAACCCAAACAACTCTTGCCCTACCAGGGAAAACCCTTGATCGAACAGGTAACAGCAGTGGCTATCCATTCTGCTTGTGAACCGATTGTCGTGGTATTGGGTGCCTATGCCTCAATTATTGCGCCTAAACTCAGTCATTTGAATATCCGCATTGCCTGCAATGAAAAGTGGTCAACCGGGATGGCAAGTTCCCTTCAGTGCGGCTTAAGCCAAATTCAAGCGATAACATCCCAGCTAGATGCAGTGATTGTCATGCTAGGCGACCAACCTTTTGTCTCGACTTCTCTCATTCAGCAATTGGTTAGCAGTTATCGAAGCAATAATTTCCTGATTGTCGCGTCTCAATACAATAACATTGTTGGAGTGCCAGCCCTATTCGATCGCGCCTTGTTTCCAGAATTGGGAAAAATTGAAGGGGATGTGGGGGCAAAATCGATCATTCGCCGTTACCATTCTCAGGTTTTAAGCATTCCGTTTGCTGAGGCAGCAATTGATATTGATACGCCTGAGGATTGGAAAAGACTTTCCGGGTAAACAAGCCGGCATTTTGTTGTGTTTAATGAAAATAATCATAAATCTGTTGGGCTAAACTTTTGCCAATGCCAGGCACTTCTTGCAATTGTTCTAAACTTGCTTGCCGAATATATTCCAACGAGCGAAAATGGGCAAGTAAGGTTTGCTGACGCTGGAAGCCTAAGCCGGGAATGTCATCAAGGCGCGATCGCTGCATTTTGGCCGTGCGCTGTTGGCGATGAAAACTAACGGCAAAGCGATGGGCTTCGTCTCTGACACGCCGCAATACTTGGACCCCTGGCTGTTCAGCATCCGTTTCCAATGGCAAAGATTCTCCCGGTAAAAAGATTTCCTCGCGTTGCTTGGCCAAACTAATGATGGGAACATCCCCTAACAGGTTCATTTGTTGCAACTGTTCCACCACTGCCGAAAGTTGTCCTTTCCCCCCATCAATCATGACTAAATCCGGAAATTCTGAGTCTTCTTGGCGCGGTAAATCCGGATTTTCTGCGTATTTGCGAAAGCGGCGCCGAATTACTTCCGCTAAACTGGCATAATCGTCAGAGTGTCCTTCTCGCACATTGGCATCTTTAATTTTATACCGACGGTAATGTTGTTTTGCCGGAATGCCATCAATAAAGACAACTTGCGACCCCACAGCATTGGATCCTTGAATATGGGAAATATCGTAGCCTTCGATACGACGGGGAACTTCTGGCAGGTCTAGAATTTCTGTTAAGTCTTGCAAGGCTTGCTGGTTGCGATCGGCCACGCGCTGGGTACGTTCCAATTCATAACGGGCATTTTGTTCCACCATCGCGATTAATTCTGCTTTGGCTTGGCGTTGGGGAACAGTGAGCGTTACTTTTCTTCCCTTACGCTCGCTTAACCAGTTGCTAATGATCTCTTGGTCGGGGATGGCTTGGGGCAGTAGAATTTCGCTGGGAATTTCCACATCATCCACGGCCGCGTAATGATCTTGGATAACCCGTTGCAACAGATCTTCGGGGTTAAACGCAGGGGAAACATCGGCAAAAAAGCCCAGGCGTCCCACTAATTTTCCCGCCCGCACTTGGAACAGTTGAATGGAAGCGTGTTGATGATTGGAAACGATCGCGATCGCGTCTCGGGACACGGTATCATCCGGGAGAGACACTTTTTGGTTCGCATTGAGTTGTTGCAGGGCTTGAATTTGATCGCGCAGTTTCGCCGCTTTTTCAAACTCTAAGTTGGCAGAAGCTTCTTGCATCTGCGAGGACAGATCGCGCACCAGTTCTTGGGATCGCCCTTGGAAAATCATCGCTACTTTTTGCAGGGTGTGGCGATAGTCTTCCGGGGAAATGAGTTCCTGACAAACCCCAGGACAGCGGCCTAAATCGTAGTTTAAACAGGGACGATCTTTAAATAAAGGGCGCGGGCGTTGCCGTAACGGGAAAATCTGTTTGACCAGCTGCAAGGTGCGCCGTAAGGCCCCAGTATCCACATAAGGCCCATAGTAACGGTCTTTTTCCTTGTTCCGCCGCCGTTTCCGGGTAATAAAGATGCGAGGATAATCTTCCGACCAAGTAATACACAGATAGGGATATTTTTTATCGTCTTTCAGCAGAACATTGAAATAGGGTTGTTCCTGCTTGACTAAATTGGCTTCTAAGGCTAACGCCTCTGCTTCCGTATCGGTGACGATAAATTCAATATCGGCCACCTGTTGCACCATCAGTTGTTTTTGTTCACTGAGGGCTTGAGACGGGCGAAAATAAGAACGAACGCGAGACCGCAACTTGGTAGACTTGCCAATATAGATGACATTGCCATCGCGATCGCGCATCAAATAAACGCCCGGTTGCAGAGGAATTTCTTGCAAACGGGCCTCTAACTGTTCAGGGTTGTGGATTAACGTCGGAACCGCCGTCGTCATTTTCCTAATTATTTAAC
This sequence comes from Halothece sp., assembly GCA_042218725.1. Taxonomy (GTDB): domain Bacteria; phylum Cyanobacteriota; class Cyanobacteriia; order Cyanobacteriales; family Rubidibacteraceae; genus Halothece. The sequence goes on from JBDGQV010000097.1 coordinate 7,742, forward strand.
TGCAGAAAATTGTCTAAGGCTTGCACCATCTGAGGAGGCCAACGACGCACCTTTTCCAACCATTCTATATCCCGATAACGAGAATCGCTTTCTTTGACCGCAACCCAGTTGCTTTCGGCTTCTCCTTCTTTCCCCTCTGCCCATAACATAGCCGTTAAGGCAGCGCGAACATCAGGGAAATTGGGATATTTACGAACCAATTTGCGGGTTTCATTGAGGGCTTGTTTTTCGTCGCCCACTTGGTAATGGTTTAGTGCGGCATTGGAACGGGCAATGGCAAAATCGGGTTCCAAGGAAGCGGCTTTTTCGTAATCGCTAATTGCTTCCTCATAGTTGCCTTTGCCGGCTTTAGCATTCCCCCGATTATTGTAGGCCATGGCATCTTCAGGATCCAATTCTAAGACTTTATCGTAATCCGCGATCGCGCTTTCCCAGTCTTCTTGAACTTCATAAGCAATGCCGCGATTGAGATAAGGATCGGGTTGCCTCGGGGCAATGGCAATGGCTTTATTATAGTCCGCGATCGCGTCTTGGATTTTATTTTGGCTTAATCTAACATTGCCGCGATTACTCCAGACCGCAGGATTTTGGGGAAACAACTCAATCAATTCCCCCCAATAGTTTTCCGATTTGGCAAAATTTCCATCTTCGAGGGCTTGAAATGCTTTTTCAGCAATTTCATCTCCCCGTTGCAATTGTTCTTCTGTAATTTGCGAGGAAGAGTCTGTTCCTTGCCCCCAACTGGGTGCGGGGAAACTTAATAAAAAAACGAGAAAAAATAAACTGAGTAAGATACGCATTTTCTGTTATGGATAATTGGTGGTTGGTTAAGAATAACCCAATCTTTCTCTTAATTTAATTTGGGTTCTCTAAAAATCGCAAAGGAAGACGTATAACCATGTAAAAAGGTTTGATTGCCCACGGGACCAATTTCGCCATTGCAGAAAAATCCCCCAAGAGGAATTTGATTCACAGTTTGACGAAACCGTTGGGAATCGAAATTCGGTTCTCCGTACAATTCTTTCCCCCGACCTAAACAAGAAAACAATAACGCCCCCACTGGCAAGGATGTTTTCTCTTGTTGTTGATAATTGTCCAGCAGCACTTCTAAATCTTCGGCAGAGGTATTGCCATCCCGCAGGTGAAATTGAATCCGTTGTCCCGGTCGCAATCTATCACCCACCGCGATCGCGCCGACTTTGGGATCAACCCCCAACAAATTCCGAATTAAAAAGTCTCCCTGTTGCAATTCCAACTGAAATTCATCTCGGGCAATTCCCAAAAAGAGAGAATTTTGCGCCAACTCCTGATCTTCGGGACTTAACTCATTGATCAGTTCCCGCAACGCTTGTAACGGAGGTTTCGCTTCTTCCAGCCCATCATCTTGAACCGCTGCCATTTCTGTAATGACATTGCGTTCCGCTTCGGTAATTTGATATTGAGGACCAATGGGACGACAGCCTTGGGCAACAATGGCATCCACTTCAATATTGCCGCTCAGGGCAACCCCGACAATGCCTTCTCGAATTAGGGCAGTATCGTCGTTATCGGGGCTATGATAAAACAAACCCGTTTGCATCCCCATTGCCATGGCACTGGCTAAACCGCCAATTTTTTTCGCTTTCGGATAAGCAAAATCAAGTCCTTCCAGCAAGTCATTGACCTTGGAGAAAAAGGGATCGGCCAGTAAAATAAAATCAGGGTTTTGTTCTGGAGAAACGCCCGTTAAATCGGTCCAGGCTTGCGCGCCGCTATCTAAGTCTGGAATTTGGTCACTGCCAATCTGAAACGCTTGAACCTTAACCCCTGGCAAATGGGCGACGGTTAGACTTAAAGCGGGATTGCCTTCCATTTCTTGGGCTTGGTTCTCTGCATCAACGCCAATAATGCCGCCGCCCCCACTGCCAATTAAGACAGAAATGGGAAGTTTTTCTAGAATTAAAGGAACCAGACGGGGATACTCACTGGCATAAGCAGACGAAATAAACAAAAATCCCAAATCGGGAGAAGCAGATAACTGTTCTTTAATACGTTCGGTTACATCTGCAATTGCGGATTCTAGGGAGAGACGATTGGATATTGCGTTTACCCACTGGATTTGCTCAGTCATAAGTGTAAAAATTAGCAACGGTAAGGCATATTTCCTTGGTTAAGGATATCTTAATTCCCAACGATAAAATGTTTCGCAACGGTCAAGTCACTTTCACCAAAATTGACCCCTCGGCCTGTTGATCAAACTTCTCCCTCAACTCCCTAACTAATTGTGGCGCGCGTAACCGAAAACGTTAGGCTGTGTCCCAGCATTGATACTCTCTGCAGGTATCAGAAACAAGCATGGCAGTTCCCTTATTGAGAAGAGGCATCCACATCAACTGCTTCCACATCGATTGTACCGGGAGGCGTAATGCGCTTAAATTTCCCGTTCTCGATTTTTAGCGGTTCGCTACAGTTCGGGCAACGAGACATCGTGCCATTAAATCCGGTAAACTGATATTGGCAGACGGGACATTGATCTTCAACCACATTGCGTCTTAGCCACCACTGAACAGCAAACAGCGCGATCACGGGAAGAATAAGCATTAAACCTAATACAATTAGGACACTATTAACGACCCACCCGAGACCCACGGAGGTTAATAATAACGTCATTAGAATGAGTGTTAACCAACACCCGATTCCAGAAAAATTTAATTGGGCGATTTTTGGGAAGTTCTGGTTCACGAAGCACCCTCCAAATACCGATCTTCCTCTATCCTAATATAAAATTAGGGTGAGTTGTTTATGACGGTTTGTTGGTTAACCGAACTGACCGCTCCCGTTATTTCTTCTTCTCAATATTATTGTGATAATCCTGCTAAAAAATTATGTCGCGAATACGCTCTCTCATTTCAATCTTTCTCGTTTTAACACTCTTTTTAATTGCCCCTGCTTGTAGCAGCAATGAAACCAGTTCTCGCTTTGATGCGGCACAACAAGAAAGTACGCAATCTGGGGCAAGTGCTGTTGCTGAAGATGCGGTTAAAGGCGGAAAACTTAACCGTTATTTTCCGAAACCAAACGAGCCGTATCAAGTTATTTATACTCAAGAAAAACGCGGCTTTGCTCAAGCTAAATTAAAAGACAATGGACAAGAATTAGCGTTAATGTCAATTTCCGATATTGCTAATAATCCCAGTGCTGCTGATAAATTCAAGGAAAGTCGTGAAACCATTCAAGGTTATCCTATTGTCAATCAAGGAAGTAAAGCAACTGCAACTTTAGTCAACAATCGCTATCAAATTAAAATTGTTTCCCGCAACAACAGCTTTGATGAAACCAGTCGCAAACAATGGTTAGAAGAATTTGATTTAGAAACCTTAGCTAAACTATAACCAGCTTAGAAAATTTTGGTTGGATAGAAGCAAGTAACATCCAACCGCATCGAACCATCAAAAAATAGAAACATTGAACGCTATGACAGAACCAATTTTCAAATTAGTGGATGAACTGCCCGAACAAAATATGACCGTGCGTGTTCTCAACGCCTTGGATTTCGTCGTTCCCGGAGAATGGGAAAATATTGTCGGGTTTGAAAACACCATTCGCCAAGTTACCGGGGAAGAAGATGAAGAAATGATCCAACAAATCGGCGATCGCGCCGTGTGGTTATTTAATGATAAATCCCAAGGCTATCAACGCGCCCTTTGGCTATATCAAACCGTGGATAAAACCGATACGGCATTAGCCAGTGCTGCCCTTGCCAATAAAGCCGGAGAACGCATCCCCTTACTGGGGTTTCTCAATCGCATTACCCCCAAAGCAGATAAAGCCCAAAGCATTGACTTAGCCCTAAAAACTGTCGTGGAATTAGTGGCCTTTTGTCAAATCAATGGCATTCCTGGAGATAGCATTGGCGACTTTGTCAACTCCTTAGCCGACTATAGCGGCGAAGACATCATGCGAATGGCTGCCTTAGTCTGCTTAGATGGATTAATTCCCCTCGGTCCTGATTTTATCCAACAATCCCAAAAGATTATTCAAAATCTGAATCCCAAAGAATTGGAAGAAAATGATACCTTTCAAACCGTCAGCGGTTTTATTCCCGGCGACGATACCGAGAGTCAACTTGGGTTTATTAACGAAGCCTTTGATTCCACGAAAAATTGGATGGGAGATTTTGTAGAAGATAAAGATTTAACCCCCAAAAAAGTTGTCAATAACTTGGAAAACTTTGTGGAATTTTCCGATGAACAATTAGACTATTTAGCCGCGTTTTTAGACCTTACCACCAACTATTATGAACATACGGGAACCCAAACCATTGCCCGTTGTTTAATTGAACGCGCGATGGCAGAAATTTAATTTCCCATTATGCGAATTTACGGGAATCGCCTCTTAAAAACTTTACCCGGACAACAAACCCGTCCCACTTCCGCCAGAGTTCGAGAGGCATTATTTAATATTTGGCAAGGAGAAATTGAAGGGGCACGTTGGTTGGATTTATGTGCGGGAAATGGCACCATCGGTGCCGAAGCATTATGTCGAGGGGCGACATTTCTAGTGGGAATTGAACAAAATCGGCGAGCTTGTCAAATGATTCGGGGAAACTGGCAAAAAGTTGCGACTCCTGAACAGGAATGGCAGATCATTAAAGGAGATGTTCGGCAAAAGTTAACCGATTTAGCAGGAAAACAATTTGATTTTATTTATTTTGATCCGCCCTATGCCAGTGAATTATATGATACGGTTTTGAATCAAATCGTCAATTTCAATTTATTAGCCCAGGGGGGAGAATTAGCAGTGGAGCATGACAACAAACAGTGGAATTCTCAAGAAATCGCTAACTTAACAGTGATTCGCCAGAAAAAATACGGCAATACTTGTTTAACGTTTTGGGAACATTCGTTTGAATAATAAGGATCAGTTAGGGAAATAGCAAATCTTTTAAGTATTCGGGACTCAATTAAAATAAGATTTCATCACTCATGACGACCCCTTATCAAAACAGAATCATTATTTTTACCCGTTATCCAGAACCTGGTAAAACAAAAACCCGTTTAATTTCAGCGTTAGGAGAACAAGGCGCGGCACAATTACAAAAAAAATTAACTGAATATACGATCAAGGAAGTCAGTCAACTAGAAGCTGATATTCAGGTTTATTTTTCAGGCGGAAATGAAGCCTTAATGCAAAATTGGTTAGGGAATACTTATCAATATTATCCGCAAAGTAATGGCGATTTAGGAGAGCGATTAATTGCTGCGTTAGAAGAAAGCTTCACCCCAGAAATTGAAAAAATTGTTATTATTGGGATTGACTGTCCTGAGTTAAATGCAGATTTAATCAATGAAGCCTTTGAAAAACTGTCAAGCAACGATTTAGTTTTAGGGAAAGCAGAAGATGGCGGCTATTATTTAATTGGTTTGCGTCATTTCCTGCCAGAATTATTCCAAGGGATTGATTGGGGAACCAGTGTGGTTTTACAACAAACCATTGCCATTGCAGAAACCATGGGCTTAGCAATTAGTTATTTACCCATGTTGAATGACATTGACCTGCCGGAAGATTTAGAAACTGTGACCCTTCCTTGGGAAGAGTAACTCTCAGTGTATTTTCTTCTTAACTTGCCAAGAAATGTATAAAATTCAGATCAGTTATATTAATTTTTCAGGAAAATCTCAGCGAGTGATGTGATACTGAAAAAAACACGAAACGATAGTTAATAAGGGAGAATGGCACACATTGATCTCTCTGTAATTATTCCCGTATTAAATGAGGCGCCCACCATTGCGTCTACTCTCCAATCCCTAAAATCACCGGGTGTCGAAATTATTCTTGTCGATGGCGGAAGCAGTGACAACACAGTAGAGATTGCCCAAAATATGGGAATTAAAACGATTTTATCCCCAGAACCGGGACGCGCCATGCAAATGAATACAGGAGCAAAATATGCTACCGGAAATATCCTATTATTTTTACATGCGGATACCCAAATTCCCCAGAATTATTCTCAGTTGGTTCAAGCAACCTTAGCCAAACCAAACACTATAGCCGGTGCTTTTCGATTAAAAATTAACAGTCCAAATCCGTTATTAAGACTCATTGAAAAGGGGGTCAATGCGCGATCGCGCTTTTTACAAATGCCCTACGGCGATCAAGGGATTTTTCTGAAAAAAACAACTTTGGAAAGCACAGGCGGGTTTCCTGAGCTCCCGATTATGGAAGATTTTCAATTCATTCGAACTTTAAAGAAGAAAGGTAAAATTCGTCTCGCAACTGCCCATGTTTTAACTTCAGCCCGTCGTTGGGAAAAATTAGGAGTAATCAAAACAACTTTCATTAACCAAATGATCATTCTGAGTTATTTTTTGGGGGTTTCTCCAACTAAACTCAAACAATGGTATTCTCATTGGCGTTAAAGGAAATCTTATTAATTAAAATTGCTCATACCACTTCTGAAAACTATTGTTATACTTAATTATTTAGAGTAATTATTTGTCCTCTATTCTTTTTCCTTTCTAACCCAATGACTAATAACTAATGACCAATGACTAATTAGCATAGCATTATTTTTTAGAAAGGTTATCACTAATTAATATTCTCTTGCCTGCTGTTCACTAAATAACTTGGTTTGCAATTCCCCTTTAATCCGATTTAAGATTGATTCTTCATCTAAGGAGTCGAGGATATTTTTCACCACAGCTTTTGGCCCATCTAATCCCCAAGATGCCCCATTGGCAAGATACTGATTGCTAACATGACCAATGGCGTAAGAAGAGACACCGGCAACGCCAGCTTGCGTAATCGCCACAGACACATAAGGAACCACGGAGGCCCCGCCAGTTACCGACGCGGATAACCCTAATAGCCCTTTCAGGGAACTTAAGCCTAAGGTGGTTAAAACTTCACTGGCACTAATGCCCCCCATACTAATGGCGATTTTTTGCAACAGCGCGATCGCGGCCGGTTGGGTCATGGGGATATTATACAGGCGAGACAGTGCCAAAATCATGGCAACATCCACCACTGCCCCGGTAAACAAATCTAAAACCGTCACGGGGTTTAGCGCCACGGCAACCGCTTTCGTCATGACAGCTTTCCAGATTAATTCGTCTGCTGCTTGTGAGCGAATTTCCAATTTCCGTTGTAAAATTTGCTCATTCACCTCATTGGCATAAAGCATGGTATTGAGGGCAACCAGGGACTTGCCTTCCCGATGGAGAATCTCTAGGATTTTCCGTTTCAGTTCTTGCACTTGGGGGGTTCCGGCTTGGGTTTTAATGCCCATGGAACCATCGGCACGACGCACCCCTTGTTTTTCAATGGGAGACGCCGCTACCATGACCACTTCTTCCGGTTTAAGCAGTTCTTTCACGCGATCGCTGCAAATGGTATTATAAATCGCAGCGCGATCGGTTTTCGGGTACTGATCGATTTTATTAAACACCAACAGCATCGGTTTTCCCACTTCTCGCAAGCGAGACAAGGCATTGTATTCTACCTTGGTAATATCCCCGGCAATAATAAATAAAATGAGGTCAGCCTGTTTAGCAATTTGATGGGCCATTAATTCCCGAGTTTCCCCATCTACTTCATCAATGCCGGGGGTATCGACTAATTGAATTTGGGCTTGCTGATGACTCGGCAACGACACCCGCAAGATATCTTGGTCGCTATTGCCCAAACTTTCTTCGCTTAACTCCCAATTCGCACTGCCGATAGTACGAGTTACGCCATGCAAAGGCCCCGTTTGAAACACATTTTCTCCCAGCAGTGCATTTAAAACGGACGATTTCCCCCGACCTACCATGCCAAAGGCTGCAATTTGAACCACTGATTGGTCTAATTTATCCAGCATGGCAGTAAGATAATTAATTTCCGATTCTAACCCGGATTGTTCCTCCGAACTAAGGTCAATGTTTTGAACAATGTTTCTTAGGGAATCTTGGGCTTGTTTATAGTTAATTTCGGCAGTAATTTCTTCAAAGCTTAAAATTACCTCATCTAACTCGTCTTTTTGTCCATTGCCTTGATTAATTGCCTGAGAATCAGATTGCGTCACTGATGACCTCACCATAATGCACTGCTAATTTATCAATAACAAATAACCGACGCTTTTGTGGCAATTTGCTATCGTGATCTCTGAGAAGGATTGATTAAGGGAGTCGAGGCGTGAGTTTACCAAAAACAACTGCCCATGTCCGAATTATCCGCCAATCATTGTGGGAAGGAAAAATTGAGGGAGAAGTGAGTGCCGGCAGTTATGAATGGTCGTTTCAATGGCAATTCCGTCAAAGCCGTTTGATTGTCCAACCTTCCTTAGGACGAGCGTTGATTATTGAACCGTTAGGGCGTTTTTTGGAACGATGCGACTATCAATTGGAACCGGGGGGAGATTATGAGTTTACAGTAAGGGCAAAATTATAAAATAAGTCACTCTCTGAGTTATTGGACTCTCAGAAAGTGACAGAATCGGGAAACTTAAACCGCTAAGTATTGATTGACTAACGAATCCGTTAATTCCTCGGTTTGTCCTCTGGCGACAATTGACCCTTTATCCATCATTAAAAATCGTTGGGCCAGTTGACGGGCAAAGGCAATTTTTTGCTCAACGACTAACACCGTAATGCCTTTTTCTTGATTAATTCGCTTGAGGGTATCTTCAATTTCTTGCACAATTGAGGGCTGAATTCCCTCGGTGGGTTCATCCAGCAACATCAATTTGGGATTGCACATTAATCCTCGGGCAATGGCTAATTGCTGTTGTTGACCGCCGCTGAGCAATCCTCCCTGACGAGAGAGATGTTCTCTTAACATGGGAAAAAATTCAAAGATTTCTTCCGGAATTTTCTTCCGTTTTTGACCGCTAGCGGCAAAGCCTAACTTTAAGTTGTCTAATACTGATAAATAGGGAATAATTTCTCGTCCTTGGGGAATGTAGGCAATGCCATATCTGGTTCGTTTAAAAGTGGGCGTTTGGCTAATATCATCCGCATCAAAAACAATGCTGCCCTGACTGAGAGAATTTAAGCCAATAATGCTGCGCAATAGAGTCGTTTTTCCCACCCCATTGCGCCCCAGCAAGCAGACCACTTCCCCTTGATTGAGGGTCATGGAAATATCGAATAAAACCGGGGTCTGTCCATAGCCTGCAGTGACATTGGATAACTCAAGCAGCGATTCTTTCACGACCGAGATAAACCTCCATAACTTTCGGATGATTTTGCACTTCTTCCACTGGTCCTTCGGCTAAGTTTTGTCCTTGGTGAAGCACCACAATGCGTTGTGCAATTTGTTTGACAAATTCCATGTCATGTTCAATGACAACCACAGAATGAAATTCCGACATGGATTTAATAATTTCTCCAGTGGCATGGGTTTCTTCTGGCGTCATGCCGGCAGTGGGTTCGTCTAATAAAACGACAGAGGGATCTTGGGCCAATACCATCCCAATTTCTACCCACTGTTTTTGTCCGTGAGACAGAGAGGCGACTTTGGTTCCGGCATACTCCATTAAGCCAATTCGTTCTAACACCGAGGCAATTTTGTGGCGTTTCATGCGGGTTAATTTGGCAGTAATGGCAGCGAAAATGCTGTGAGACCCTTTTAGCGCCAGTAGGATATTCTCAAAGACGGTTAAGTCGTTATAGATATTGGGATTTTGGAATTTGCGCCCAATGCCCATACGGGCAATTTCATGAGGCTGATGGTTGGTGATATCTCTTTCTTGATAGGTGACTTTTCCCCTACTCACAGGTGATTTCCCCACGATCGCGTCCAGGAGGGTACTTTTTCCTGCCCCGTTGGGACCGATAATGGTTACCAATTCGCGATCGCCAATGCCCAAATTGACGCCTTTGAGGGCTTTAAATCCGGAAAATTCAACTTCTAAGTCTTGAATGGAAAGCAGACTTGTCATGGTGAGGACTCCTTAAGTTAGTGGCGAGAACGGTTCTTGAGTAAGATTGTCAGGGTTGTTTTCATTAATTTCTGTAACGGAGTTATCCAATCAACCAATTGGGCTTGTAAATATCCGGCATCTGAATGGGAAGGATCACTTTTGCTGGCAGATTTCGCCTGACCGAATTGTTTCGGAACTAAACTCATTAAGCCATTGGGAATAAATAACACGACAATCAGCAACAATATGCCAATGATTAATTGCCAGTCTTGGGTAATTTGTTCGGCGTAGTTCTGCACTTGTCCTAAAATGACCGCAGCGGCTAAGGGACCGATTAGGGTGCCGCGTCCGCCAATAGCGACCCAAATTACGACTTGCGTGCCAAAGGGAACAGCAATATACACCGGCGAGATAAATTGGTTCAGGGCGACAAATAAACCGCCGGCAATGCCGGCAATTCCAGCAGATAAAGTCCAAATAAAGATTTTGTAACTGGCAATGTTGTAACCCAGAAAGGAGACTCTGGCCTCATTTTCCTTAATGGAACGCAGAATTAACCCGAAGTTGGATTTCGTTAGCCACCAAGCGCCAATTAAAACCGCAGTGGTGAAAATTAAACTCATCCAATACAGCCCAATGAGCGGAATTTGTGCGCCGAACAAACTAAGCGGGGCAATATCGCTAATGCCGTTGGTTCCGTTGGTGTAAGCTTGCTGACTAACAAAAAAGGTATTCAGGGCTGAGGCAATGGCAAGGGTGATAATAGTAATATAAACGCCGCTGACGCGGGAGGTAAAAATAAACCAACCCACTAAGTAGGCAAATCCGGCAGGTACTACTACCATCGCTGCCATGGCGAGGGGAAAGTATTGAAGCGGGGCAATAAACCAAGGCAGTTGTTCTAACCCGTTGGACACCATAAAGTCAGGCAAGGCTACGCCGTAGTTATTCGCTTCGGCAGAAAGATTCAGTTTTAGGTAATACGCCATGGCGTACCCCCCGAGGCTAAAAAATACCCCTTGGGCAAAACTGAGAATGCCGGTAAAGCCCCATACTAAGTCCAAGGCGACGGCAAGGCTTCCATATAGAAGCAGTTTTGCCATTAATGAGGTTTGAAATTCCCCGAAGAACAAGGGGAAAACGGCGAAAATCAGAAAACCAATCCCGACGATGAGCGCCAGTTTCCGGGGAAAGGTGGATTCTTGCACGCCAGGAAGCACTTGTGTCATGACTAATTCCTCTATGAACGATGAAGTATCGATTAACCGCGTTTTTGCACGGTAAAGAGTCCTTCTGGGCGATAACGGATAATGATGATGACGGCAGCGAGAACAATGACGCGGGCCACGGGATCACTCAGTAGAAAGGCAATGATGGCATTGGATTCGCCAATTAAAACCGCCCCGGCGAGGGTGCCGATGAGTTTATCCACCCCGCCGGTGACAACAACCATCCAAGCATCAATGAGGTAATCTTGCCCCATGGGAGGTGAGACGCTTTTTAGAGAAGACAGAACCGTACCGGCAATTCCGGCTAAGCCGCAGCCATAGGCAAAGGTTCCCATATCCACTAAGCTGGTATTTATGCCCAGACATTTAGCCATGTCGCGATTTTGGGTCACCGCTCGCATTTTTCGGCCTAAACTGGTGCCATAGAGAAGATAGGCAGTAATGAGGAATAGCGCGATCGCGATCCCAATAATAAATAGACGATAGTAGGAAATCGAGATGAGAGGGATTCCTTCTCCATTTGTCAGCAACTTTAAGTTACCTGACAGATAAGAGGGGGATTGCACATACTTTAACTGCGCTGTAAAAAGAAGCTTAATGACACCGCGCAAGACAATGCTTAATCCCCAAGTGGCTAACAACGTTTCTAAAGGGCGACCGTGCAGTCGCCGAATAATGGTTAACTCAATTAACGCCCCAATCACCGCAGTCACCACAAAGGCAAAGGGAATGGTCAGCAACAAGTCCATGTCAAAGAGTTCTTGCATGAAAACGGTGACATACGCCCCCAACATGATGAACTCGCCATGGGCTAAATTGATAATGCCCATGACGCCAAAGGTAATGGCCAGTCCCAATCCCGTTAGTAAGAGAATGCCGACAATCCCCAACCCACTGATCAATTGATTGATGATGGGGATAATTTGAAAACCGGAATTCTGAGCGAATAGATACGTGAGTGCCAGCTGATTCAACACCGTTTTTTTACTCCTTCTTGAAAACCCCTCGGTCAATATGGTTAACGGGAAGAGGAGAACCCTTCCCCTGTTCAATTAGCTTTCTAAATACTTCGTTTCTAGTTTGTCTTTACCGGTATCCTTGGTTGGATCGCTGCGATCATCTGGTGTGGGATGAACACACTTCCGTCCCGGATATAAAGTTTGACTCCACGGAATGGGTTTCACTGCCGAAGGACTGGACTGGATGATCTCGGCTTGTCCGTCTGATTTCCATCGACCAATGCGAGCATAAAGATAGGTGTGATAGTTAGCAGGATCAACTTTTACTTTTCCCTGCGGCGCATTAAATGTTTGTCCTCGGGTCGCTTCCCGCAAGGTTTTGGTATTAATTTCTTTCCCGGCATCCAGCACATCTTTCATGGCTTGCGCCATAAAGAATGTTTGCAAGTAAGCTGCTTCCATTACTCCGTTAGTAACGCGGTCGTCCCCGAACATTTCTTTAAACTCGCGGACAAACTGCTTGTTTTCGGGAGTATCCACGCTTTGAAAATAGTTAAAACTAGTATAGTGACCGGCTGCATATTGGGGACCCATAGCTTTAACTTCCTGTTCCGTTGTGGGATAAGCCATGATAGGAATATCGTCAGCACTAATGCCAGCGTTTTGATATTGCCGATAAAAAGCAGGAACACTATCTCCCACTAAATTGCTTAAAACAAAATCGGGGTTGGCCTGTTTGATTTTATTAATAATTGTGATAAATTCTGTGGTGCCCAAGGCTGCATATTCTTCGCCAACAACTTCGCCGCCTTGGTTTTTCAGTTCAGCTTTGGCGATGCGATTGCTTTCTTTGGGATAAATATAATCCGACCCAACAAAGAAACCTCTGGGGCCAAAGTTTTCATAACAATAAGGAATGGAATCCGTAATTTGTTGATTCGGTGCAGCCCCCGTATAAATCACATTTGAACTGCATTCGTTTCCTTCATAATAAACGGGATAATAAAGAAGGGCATTCTTTCCTTCAAAAACCGGTAAAACGGCCTTACGACTAGCAGAGGTATAACAGCCTAAGACACAACTGACATTATCTTCTTCAATCAGACGCTTGGACATTTGGTTATATTTATCCCAATTTGAGTCAGGATTAACCACAACCTTTTGAATTTTTCGACCGGCAATCCCTTCCCCATTTCCTTTCCAAGGACCAGTGCCATTATTAATTTGATCAATGGCTAAAAATGTGGCATCTTGTAGCGTCTTTTCCACAATAGCAATGCTTCCGGTTGTGGAATACATGACGCCTACTTTAATGGGATTTTCCCCTAAATCTTGTTGAGAACTAGCTTGCTGTTGTCCCTGTTGTCCTTGATTGGTACAAGCAGCAACAACTCCGGCACCAACAGCCAGAGAACCATATTTAAGAAATTTACGGCGAGAGGTTCTACCTAAGTCAAAATACAAACGTTTTTTGGTCATAATTTTCTTGGCGTATTATCTAGCTAAACCAGCTATTTTGGACTACGTTAATCGGAACGCTCAATGGCTTTTTTGTTAATAAAATTGCCAATTGGGCGTGACTAAACGCTATAGTTTTGATGCTTATTGTGCTGTTGTTTCTGATACAAATTCAAATCAAATTGGAAACATGTTGCCTCTTTAGAAGTCAACAAATAATTTGATTCATATCAAAGTCGGAGTCGTTTTTTGGTTTATCTAATCCCTAGAAAGAATGGCATTTCTTTATTTTTTATTTACGTTCCATGACAACTTTAAAAGCTTCTTAAGATTTATATTGTATTGAAAATTACAAAACAGCCTAAGATTCATGGTGATTTCTAACAGAGGAATCCTAGGCTGAGGTGATTAAGTTATTCGTTATCTCAGGTTTTGGTCGACGATGGCGCTACACAATTAATCTTGCAATTCGTCTAAACGGGCTAATACTTTTTGACTGTGAATTGGGGGTTTGACTCCCATAAAAATTTCCCGTAGGATGCCATCTGGATCAATGAGATAGGTATGACGGAGTGAGCGAATGCCTAACCAGGATCCATAAGCTTTACTCACCGAACCATCGGTATCAGCAAGCAAGGGAAACTCAATTCCTTCGGCATCACAAAATTCTTCGTGAGACTCCACATCATCAGCGCTAACACCGATAATTTGCGCATTACGGTCTTGATATTTCGGTAAGTCTTCCTGAAACCGTTTGGCTTCTAGGGTACAACCAGAGGTAAAATCTTTGGGATAGAAATATAAAACGACCCATTCTCCTCTGTAATCAGATAACGTAATTTCACCGTCTCCCGTATTGGTAGGAAGGGTAAATTCCGGTGCCGGTTCATTGAGCGGCGGTTGTTTTCCCCCTAAGGCATGGGCATTGGGAATCAGGAGAAGAAAGGCCAAACATACGGTTAAGCCCATGGTCAGTAAATGACGAGGTGACATAGAGCTTGATATTAAAGAATGTAACTTCTAAATTTTTCGTAATATTATTACACATGTCTGAGCTCTGCTGAGACTGGCCCCACCCTCATTGCGATTACTCAACCTGGTAAATTGAAATCATCATGCTAGTTACAACTGATGCACAGTTATAGGAATCAGTCAAGCAGATTCTGTCAAATCGTTACGATCAAATAACAGATGAAAGTGCAATGTGTTCCTTGGGGGAATAGGTAGCTAAAGTGGAAGCAGTCTTACTTCCTAAAGAGACCGATTGTTTTGTGAGCGCGATCGCGCTCTGATCTAAAGTAATCTAATTTATACGGATTTGATTAATCAGTGCTACAAATAAAGCGACTTAATTGGGAAAAGG
>JBDGQV010000098.1:0-9291 GCA_042218725.1 Halothece sp.
CTAAAAAGATAGATCAATTACCACTCATCATTATCGCAATTTCTCCCTGAAAAGAAGGATCGCCCTACATTTGTCAATCGTAAGTAACGGGTCGCGATCGCGCCTTATTAGTTTACAAAATCAATCGCTTCTGCTCAAATCTTATCACTTAAAAAAACTGGCTGAGTTCAGGTTGCTAAATCGTTATGGAACACAGTAAAACCCCTAAGAAAGCTAACGATATCGATTAATTAAAATCACAATCAAACCAAGAACAATATTTATCTCTCTCTCAGCAAAAATTCAGTTTAATCAGCGTTAATCATTAATGTCGTGGTTGATACAAACCTCGTTTTATGATGAAGGTTGCGACAGAATATACTCCCTTTGAGAACAAGGGGTTAATTTGAACTGCTATCTACTGAGATTGGCGAGTTGAAGAGAGATGATGAATCGAAGAAATTGGTTAACAACATGGGTTTTAGGGATTTTAACCGCCTTGATCGTTATTGCTTGTAATCCCAATCCGGATGGGGAACAAGAACAACCAAAAACCATCAAATTTGGAGTTGGTCCCTATTTTCCAACACCAGGCGAAACCCGCGAACAATTTAATCCCTTGTTTGAAAAGATGGCAAATGCTGTGGATGCGAAAGCTGATGTTACTGTCACTCAAGACTGGATTGGGATATCGGAAGCATTACGGGCTGGAACCCTAGATGTGGCTTGGTTAGGCCCTTGGGGATATGTATTGGCCAATCATAATTCCCCAGACATTAGCGCGATCGCGACCGTAAAATATCAAGGCGATCCCTTTTATTATTCCCTGTTAATGGCCCGTTCTGATGCATCATTTGATACGTTAGCAGAAGCCATTGAACAAAGCCGAAACGGAGACCAACTGAAACTCAGTTTAGCGGATGTGGGTTCTACCTCCGGTTGGCTAATCCCCACTGCCGAGTTCAAAAAACGCGGCGTCGATCCCAAACAAGTGTTTGATTACAGCGAAGGGGCTTCTCATGCAGCACAAGCTATTTCCGTAATTAGTGGACAGGTGGATATTGCCTCCGACTATAATCGCAACTTAGATGTGTTAGTGAGTCAGGGACGCATTGACCGCGACAAAATTAAAATCATCTGGAAATCTGATCCCCTGCCCAATGATCCCATTGCGATTCGGGGAGGATTATCAGAACAAGTGAAACAAGGCTTACAATCAGCATTAGTTGATTTATCCTCAGAACAAGCGAAAACGTTGCTTCCCGAAAATTACACCGGCTTTGTTGCATCTGATGGCAGCAATTATCAACCCATTCAAGAAGCAGGAAAATTAGTCGGTAAACTGCAATGACATCCAATGGCTTTCAACCTTCAAAACAGTCTTCTCGAAGCGATTTATCAGCACTTTTAACAAGAGAACAACGGCGAAAGGGAGGATTAAGAACACTGCTGAAAAGGGGTTTCTTAGGACTAATTGCGGTTAGTCTTTTTATAGCCAGTCTGCGTACAGCAGAAGTTTCTCCTCAAGCCTTAGCGGAAGGATTGCCTCGTCTCAGTGAATGGGTAGGACGCTTTTTTCCCCCTGATTTTTCTGAGTTTCCTTCTTTTCTGGTTGCAACTTGGGAAACCCTTGCCATTGCCATTGTCGGCACGGGAACAGCCATTGTTCTTGCCCTTCCCTTAGCTTTGATTGTCGCTCGCAACTTGACATTGGTTCCTTGGCTTGCACCAATTTTACGGGGTTTCTTAAATCTTTTGCGAGGCATTGATACAGCAATTTTTGCCCTCTTTTTCGTTTCCGTGGTAGGATTAGGTCCCTTTGCCGGGGTATTGGGAGTAGCGTTTCACACCACCGGTTCCATGGCAAAACTTTATGCCGAAGTATTGGAAACCATTCCCAACGAACCGATTGAAGCGATTGAAGTAACAGGAAGCGACCGCTTGCGAACATTTGCCTTTGCGGTATTGCCGGAGGCGTTACCGGGATTGGTGGGAATTACTTTATATCTTTGGGAATATAATGTTCGTTCTTCGGTGATTTTGGGCATTGTTGGGGCTGGCGGCATTGGCTATGAGTTGATGGTGAGTTTGAAATTACTTAATTTTGGGCGATTGGCGACGATTTTAATGCTGATTTTAGCGATGGTAACCCTCATTGATGCGGGAAGTGCTTATTTACGGCACAAGTTGAATTAATTAGAAACATAACCAATTATGCTTGCTGTTAAAGAATTAAGCAAACAATATTCGCCACAAGTCTCGGCATTGGAAAACGTGAGTTTTGAGATTCCTCGCGGCAGTTTTACCGCAATTTTAGGCATGAGTGGTGCTGGAAAAACCACGCTGATGCGCTGTATTTTACAATTGTTGCGTCCCAGCAATGGAGAGGTTTGGTTTCAGGAAACGTTATTAACCCGTTGTTCTCGAAAAGATTTACAACAAACCCGTCGGCAAATTGCCGCGATCGCGCAACAATCTAATTTAGTTCGTCGTCGCAGCGCCCTTGAAAATTGTCTTGGCGGACGTTTAAAGGAACTTCCTTTGTGGCGGTGTTGGTTGGGACAGTTTCCCCAATCCTTATTAGAAGAAGCCTTAGTAGCCTTGGAACGGGTCAATTTATTAGATGTGGCGTTTCAGCGGGCGGATACGCTTTCCGGGGGACAACAGCAACGGGTCGCGATCGCGCGTGCTCTCACCCAACGTGCTACCCTCATTCTAGCCGATGAACCGGTTGCCAGTGTAGATCCCCAGACTGCCCATACCGTTTTATCCCTGCTGCGATCGCTGTGTGACCAAGAAGGACTCACCGTGATCTGTAATTTACACCAAATTGAACTGGCCAAAGTGTACAGCGATCGAATTTTAGGATTAAAGGCAGGCAAACTGGTATTAGACCAACCGACAACAGCATTAGATCAAATCAATCTCAACCAAATTTACGGCACATTTGACCATGCAACACGCCCGATATAATCGTCTCAATCGCAAAAAATAGCTGCCTTTGGCGGCATTTACGGCAATGTTCCAGCTTTTGAAGCTTGTATTGCCGATGCTAAAACAAACAACCGCAATACCTTTCAAGACAGGAATTTGGACAACTGGCGTGAATAGCTTGCCAGAGGCAGAAAAACAGCGTTATCAGTTGCATCATCAAGTGTCTTAAACTAACCATTGTGGGAGAACAATAGACAAGAGGAATTATGGATAACGCCCAACTATGGCAACGCTACCAAGACTGGCTATATTATGATCCAGACTTAAACTTTTATCTTGATGTCAGTCGGATGCGTTTCTCAGATGAATTTGTTCAGGAAATGCAACCGAAATTTGAAAAGGCTTTCCAGGATATGGCCGATTTAGAAGCAGGGGCAATTGCCAATCCTGATGAAGACCGAATGGTCGGCCACTATTGGTTGCGCAATCCGGATCTCGCGCCAAATGCAGAACTAAAAGCCGAAATTACTGATACTCTAGAACGTATTAAAACGTTTGCCGCCCAAGTTCATAGCGGCTATATCCATCCGCCGCGAGAAACCCGTTTTACTGATGTGATTTCCATTGGCATTGGCGGATCAGCATTGGGACCTCAGTTTGTCTCGCAAGCCCTAGCGCCCTTGGATGCCCCATTGAATCTTCATTTTATTGATAATACAGACCCGGCCGGCATTGATGATCTATTAGAACAACTGCGCGATCGTTTATCAACCAGCTTAGTCCTAGTCATTTCCAAATCAGGGGGAACGCCTGAAACCCGTAACGGCATGGTGGAAATCAAAAAGGCTTACCAAGCCCAAAACTTAGACTTTGGATCTCATGCCGTTGCCATTACCGGACAAGGGTCAAAATTGGAACAAATGGCCAAAACCGAAGGCTGGATTACAACATTTCCCATGCATGATTGGGTGGGAGGCCGCACCTCAGAAATGTCGGCAGTGGGATTAGTGCCAGCAGCCTTACAAGGCATTGATATCGATGCCATATTAGAAGGCGCCAAAACCATGGACGACCTAACCCGCAAAGCCACGTTAAAGAATAATCCCGCAGCATTGTTGAGTTTATCTTGGTATGCCGCCGGCAATGGTCAAGGGGAGAAAGATATGGTGGTTCTTCCTTACAAAGATAGCCTAAGTCTGTTCTCCCGTTACTTACAACAGTTGGTAATGGAGTCGTTAGGCAAAGAGAAAGACTTGGATGGCAATACTGTTTATCAGGGAATTGCCGTTTATGGAAATAAAGGAACCACCGACCAACACGCCTATGTGCAACAGTTGCGAGAAGGGGTTCCCAACTTTTTCGCTACCTTTATTGAAGTCCTAAAAGACCGTGAGGGAGACTCTCCGGAAGTCGAAGAAGGGGCAACCTCAGGAGATTTTCTGTCAGGATTGTTACAAGGGACGCGCTTAGCACTATACGATAATTACCGCGATTCAATTACCATTACCGTTGATGAAGTAACCCCGCGTACTATCGGCGCTTTAATTGCATTATACGATCGCGCTGTGGGTTTATACGCCTCTCTCGTCAATATCAATGCCTATCATCAACCGGGTGTGGAAGCCGGGAAAAAAGCAGCGGCTTCTATCTTAGACTTGCAACGACAAGTGGTTGCCCTGTTACAAGCAGAATCCTCTCCCCTTTCCTTATCCCAAATTGCTGAAAAAGTGAATGCCCCGGATAAAGTGGAAGCTATCTATAAAATTATCCGTCATTTGCATGCTAATGGACGCGGTGTGAAAGTGGAAGGAAATTTCGGAGAACCCAGCAGCTTGAAAATTTCCTGGCAACATTCATAACCTTTCATGAGTTGCTCAATTGAAACGATTAAAAATCGCCTCTGATAGTTGGGGCGGTTTTTGTCTTTAAAACCCAGTTTCTATGGCAAGTAGATTTAAAATCCTCTGTGTTCTTTGTGCCTCTGTGGTTCAATTAATAGCCAAAACTTACTCAAAAACTGGATCAATTTTTACGGTGTGCTGATACTTTAGAGGGTGAAGATGTCATTCCTGAATTGCTGAATGGGACTTTTAAAAATTGGAAATTAAGGATAAGATTAATCAAATAAATTGTTGTCAATTCTAACAGGAAAATTACCATCTAAGACCATATCGTTTAATGGTTTCCATGACTTTTTCAAATTCTTCCAACTCTTCTCTCTCATGAAGACCGACAAGGTCATATAATTCATGATACTGACCATTAACAATCAAAGATTGGGCTTTCTCTTCTGTAATTGTGCCATCTTCGATTGCTTGGGCAATTTCTAACGTGATTCTGGCACTGGCTTTACTAAGCTGGTCTTCTACTTCCCGATTTTGCGTGGTTGGAATATGTTTTTTATTACTGTTGCTGTCAAATCCTTTTGCCATTTCTAACTCCTGTCTTGATGATTCATACAATTGAAATTATTGAAATGAATTGCTCAATCCTTATTTAAGTTACATCGGTTCATTTCGATTAATAATGGGAATAATTTGTTCCTTGAAATCTAACCACTGATTAACCGCTTCGGGATCATTATCTGCCCCTTTCTCCATCAGGATAACGCCATTAATAAAATCGGTAATGCCATACTCCCCTCGATTTGTTATTTCTTCAATGGTGTCTGTCATGGTACGCAATCGCAGTAAATCTTTATCAAAGGCTGCTTGATAGCGACGCAACCGCCATAAATCCGCCATGATATATTCCACGTTTTCCACTTCCCTTTGATCATTTCGAATTTCTAAAGCCGGAAAGCGGATAATTTCCCGGCGCCCGGATAAGTGAGGAATAATGTAGGTGGTGGCAGCGACACTGGCGTCATCTGGAATTTTATCCATTAAACGATACATATCTGCGGAACGTTCCCATTGTGTGGGTAAAGAAACATAAACCCAAGGATCAATGGAATCGGGAATGAGAAAATAAAGGGTACGGTTGGGATTGGATGTCAGGGTAAAGAACAGGGTTAAACCGATACAAACCAGCCAAAAGCGACGAAATTTTGGAGATAAAGGGCGAGGTTTCAAACTCTCCACGGGTTGGTTAAACCGTAAGACTCCCTGTCCTCCCCACCATAAAATAGCGCCGTAACATAAGCCGGGAACCACGCCCATGGCATAACGAATAGTAATGGCAAGGACTGACATTCCTTTGCCTAACAACAGTTTCAGCAACGGAAATCCGGCAATGAACCAAGCCCCAGGGGCAACGGCAGGGATAAAGGCAAAGGGGAGAAGATGCCCGAGTAAGTAACGAATGGTACGACCAACCGGGGTAACAAGTTCAATGACTAATAACCAAGGTTGGGTAACCATTGCCCAAATGACTTCTAAGGTACTGGCTTCTTCGTTGTCAACATACTGCCCAAATCGTTCGATCATAAATCGTTCCGAAATATCCTCGGAAAAGAGGGGCATGATGAGATTGGTGAGGATGACAATATAGCTGAAACTAACGGTACAGACAATTAAGCCAATGCGAGGAAAGCGACGGCTGAGAACCATGTACACTCCCACCCCAAACAGCGTAATCCCGCTATCTTCTCTCACTGCCAAGATGAAGATGCTAAACAGGGCAAATAACCACCACCATCGTTTCTCCATAGCCAGGAGAAGGGTGAATACAAATAGGGGAATTTGGCTAATGTCGTGAAAGTTGGCCAGGGTAGGGGCAAGGATAGCATTGGCGCTGTAAAAGCTGACGCTGATGAAGGTGGCGACTGTGTTATCTACATATTCTCTGGCTAGAAAATAGAGAACAACCCCGGCAGCGGTAACAAAGAGGACTTGTAAGACAGAAAGTGTGGCAGGATAGGGGAAAAGAGCGTAAATCGGCAGCCAAAGCAACAATGCTGGGGTAAAATGCTGTCCTAGACGGTGGTAATAGACCGTGGGCACTTCGTTATCATGAACCACGTTGGTGGACAGTTGCGAAGACAGAGAACTTTGGAAAAAGTTGCCGTGAAGTCCATTCCAAAAGACTTGGTTAAAAATCCCTTGGTCGTAGGAAGAGTAAAAGGTAAAGTGGCGGTGGAGAATTAAAATTAGGGCAACAGCAAAAAACGCGATCGCGGCGATAATGATTCCTTTCCGGCCCGTCTCTTTCTCTAATTGGAACAGCATAACCCCCCTTATTGAGACTTATTATTGTCTCTAAGCGCAAGTGCTTGCGTTTAATTGGCACCAATGCCAACTTTTGGCGTTTTTAAGTAAGTTTGTGCTATAGTAATCGATTTTGGCAAATTTTGCGGATTAAGGCTACAAAACCCCGTGTTTTGGCTTACAATAGGAATAGCGGAGACAATGTTTCCGTTCACTCCTCACACCACACTCCGTCCGAACGGCGTTCGGGCGGCTTTCTTTTTGCCAATTCCTCTAGAGACAATAATCCTAATGATCAAAAACACGATCTAACTTCGGAGTGAAAATTTATATCTAATTTTATCAGTTTACAGGAAATTAAAACAGAATTTGTTATATTAAAGAGCCGAAATGCAGTTAAACTTCAAACATTTTTCTTAGGACCTGAGTTTATCCTAAGGATGTGGCGATAGCTGATAAAATAAATACATATGAGGGTTGCAGTGCAACCTTAGTCGATAAAAAAGCGGATTGAAATAAGGATATAACTTATGGTAGCAACAGCAGAAGTCACCGATAGCAGCTTCCAACAGGAAGTTTTAGAGAGCGATATGACCGTTCTCGTTGATTTTTGGGCACCTTGGTGCGGCCCTTGTCGCATGGTGGCGCCAGTGGTGGATGAAATCTCCGAACAATATGAAGGTCAAGTCAAAGTGGTTAAAGTAAACACTGACGAAAATCCGAATGTTGCTAGCCAATATGGGATTCGCAGCATCCCGACTTTAATGATATTTAAAGATGGTCAACGCGTGGATATGGTCGTCGGTGCCGTTCCAAAAACCACTTTGGCAAACACTTTGGAAAAGTATCTGTAACCCATTGCATCCACCCCAGCCCAAACTATCAAAAAACTTATCTCATCGCTATGAATGGGGTTACCCCTTAATTATCGCTTATATCAATGGTTTAGGGGAATTGAACTGGCTTTGTCAGCCAGGGTTCCCCTAATTTGATCGCAATCCTGGTGTTCCGTTAGGGCAATGGGAACTAACGTCATCAGTTAGAATAGACTTATGGATGTATCTCCTCAAACAGGTAGCCCTGATTCTTTGGCTAACGAACTCAAAGAGTTAATCAATACGCTTCCTAATACAGAAAAGGGAAGTTGGATTCAACAAGCGGTTCAAATTCTGCTCCGTCTTGCAAAAGAAGACATTGACACAGCAGACTGGAAAATTATTGCCAGAACGCTACAAGATTTAGAAAAAGGATTTAACGTCTTTCAACCCTATCGTCATACCCGTAAAGTGACGGTTTTTGGGTCGGCCCGCATTGCTTCAGACACAGAAGAATATGCCTTGGCAAAAGAATTTTCTCAGTGTCTGGCCCAACAAGGATTTATGGTGATGACAGGCGCTGGCGGCGGGATTATGGAAGCCGGCAATGAAGGTGCTGGGCGTGGCAATTCCTTTGGCTTAAACATTCAATTGCCCTTTGAACAGGGCGCTAATCCCTATATTCGCGATGATGAAAAGCTCATTGGCTTTAAGTATTTCTTCACTCGGAAATTGTTTTTCCTGAGAGAAAGCGACGCGATCGCGCTTTTTCCTGGGGGATATGGCACCCAAGACGAAGCCTTTGAATGTTTAACCTTGTGTCAAACCGGAAAACAACCGCCCATTCCGCTGGTTTTAATTGATAAACCCGGGGGCAATTACTGGAAGTATTGGGATAGTTACATCAAGAAACACTTGATTAAAGATGGGTTAGTCAGTCCCGATGATGATTGTATTTATACCATCACCGATGACTTAGATGTGGCCTGTCAAGCCATCAATAACTTCTATCGCGTTTACCACTCCAGCCGATATGTGGGCGACTTGTTAGTCATGCGGTTGAATGGAGAACCCTCGGATGCCCAGGTAGCCTGGTTGAATCAAGCCTTTAGCGATATTTTAGTGGGCGGACAGATTGAAAAAAGTCCCCCTCTCCATCAGGAAAATGGCGATGGCACAGAATCGCTTCCCCGTTTGGTCTTTCATTTTAACCAACGGGATTTAGGACGGTTGTATAAATTGATTCGTACAATCAATCAATTTTCCATTGCCGTGCCGCCGCCGGTGGCCACTCACCCGGAACGGAAATAATTTTGGTTTAGGGTTGACAAAGCGCGATCGCGTGTGGAATACTAGTAAAGTAATTGATTTCATGCGGGTGTAGCTCAGCGGTAGAGCGTCACCTTGCCAAGGTG
>JBDGQV010000099.1:0-2289 GCA_042218725.1 Halothece sp.
TGGTAGCGATCGCGCTCCAGATGCTTAGCCAACGGACATTGAGCACAACAAGAGGGATATGGTAAGTTTGAATTAGAAATCCGGCGCGTGGTTGCATCTGTGGATTTGGTCGTCTCCGGTGCTTCCTCTCGCGCCTTCAGGTATTCGCTCAGTTTTCCATATCCCAGTTGGTACAGAACACTGAAGCAGTGCTTACAGCAAGGACGTTTAATTCCAATAGCCTTTTGGTTTGTCCAGTCGTTGCAGTTGCAAGTTAAAAAATCCGAGTGGACTTTTACCTCGTATCGACTGACATGCCACTGGTTATTTTCTAAACCCGGCAACGGGCTTAACGTTTTGCCTAGCTGTCGCCTATGTTCAGCAAAGTGTTCTTTGAATGTTTTACTGCTCGTGGTTTGGGTTGTTTCGTCAGTAAAAACGACAACAACGCGATCGCTATCGACTGCTACAGACTTAGCTTTCTTCCCGAAGATGCGGGTTGCTGCGCTTCGAGAAAAAACGTAACTGGTAAAATCAGTCATTAGTCAAACTCCATAATGAGAACTGTGCGAGCTTGCCACTCATTACCGTGCGAGTGGGAACAGGAGAGCGATTTAGGCTCGCTGTAGCCTTATTTGGTTTTCTAGGTTCGGGGGCAAAGTTCGCGTTCCTTTGCTTATTCTTTAAGCTAACAACACTTGTACTGATTTGTCAATCAAAGTGCTAAAATTGAGGTGAAGTTATTAGAATATGGCCGTGAGACTAAAACTGCGAGAAATGAGAGAGTATAGAAATCTCTCTCAAACGGAACTAGCGGAACTAATGGGGATTAAACCTCAAACTTTAAGCCGTCTTGAAGTTAAAGCAGCCAAAGGGGAGCTAAGAAACGTTAGCTTAGATACTCTCGATCGGCTATGTGAGGCTTTAGGAGTATTGCCGTACGAGCTTCTGGAATATCGACCAAATTTTAAGAAAAAAGTTAAGCAGGCGAGTTGATTTATTAGTATAAGTGTTGTTAAAATAAGAGATGTAAGCATCGGAGACGACCAAATGACCGAGCAACAAGAGCAAAACCAAACCAATCAACAGAATCTCGACGCTACAAACCCAGAACAACAGCAACAACGCCTCGATTCCTACCAAGAGCAATTACTGAAGCAATACCAGGAGTTATTTGAAGAATCCATTTACCAAACCGCAGAACAAGCCTTATCCGACCGTCTGGCCAAAGCCGAAGCGATCGCGATTCGCAAAGCCTTTGGCCGATTCAAGCAACATAGCCAAGGGTTGCTCCAGCAACGGCTTCAAGATTTAAATAAACACAATTCCCAAAAGATTCTCCAACTACGGGCTGATATGCCAAATGTAGAAGATCCTGACGATTCTCCTGAGTTGGAACTGCCTTCTCTACAGTCTGGGATTGAGGAGGAAAAGAAAAACTACGGTGTCTTAACGAATAATCAGGATCAAGCCGAACTGCCTGACGATTTGCAGTCTGCACTAGAAGCGTAAATAATTTAATCCCCTCGCCGGAAAGCAGGATGAGGCGAGGGGGTGACTTCTTGGATGAGAGTCAATGGAGATCTTACCAATGTTTTTACCCGATAACCAATATAACAACGATACACTCTACAACAACCTTTTAGACTCGCCGGTAAGCAAGAGCGCGATCGCCTTCTTTAGCGAGGTTTACAAGACAGCCAAGGATTTTGTTGCACCGGCAATTTTCGCTACACTACGGCCAAAGATAGAAGATATTGCAGGGATGAGTTTAAACCTTCGGAGCAAGGTAGATAAGGCTAGATTTGGCCGTATCCTCACAATTTCAGAGCTTACTTACAGGGGTCATTCCCTAGAAGGTTTCAAACCATTACGCTTGCTTGAGGACACACCCCAACAGCAAGAGCTAGACTTCTCCGGCAGTGATGACGGGGATTCTCAAGATCATGCTTGCGAGAATCCATATTATCGGGAGCTACAGCAGCAGCGCGATCGCGCCCAAGCTGAGGCGGCGCAAGCCAAACAGCAGTTACGGGAATTTGAGCAGTTCACCCAACTATTATTATTAGGCAAAATCTTCCATCAACCCGCCGAACTGAATGGTTTGCAGGATGCGCCACTGCTTAAAGTCTTTGGCAGTCCTACCACATTAGATAAGCTACATGAAAACTTCAGAACCTTGAGAGCCAAGCACCATCCCGATCAATCGCCATTCCAGGCTCAAGAGGCGACGGACCGATTCAATTGGTTAAAGCAAGCCTATTCCATGTTAGTTGAGAATTGGGTAAGGTTTTCGCCGACGAATCACGA